>NZ_JASHIV010000007.1:0-233607 GCF_030733525.1 Bacillus sp. MMSF_3328
ATGTATTAGGCACGCCGCCAGCGTTCGTCCTGAGCCAGGATCAAACTCTCCATATAAGAGTAAGATTTAGCTCTGATAAAAATAAGATTTACGTTGACGTTTTTTGTTCGTTCAGTTTTCAAAGAACAATCTCTATCGCCCTGAAGCGACTTAACTATAATAACATTTTAATCAGTCGCCGTCAACACTTTTTTTGAAGTGTTTTTTCAGGCTGTCCTCAAATGTGATTTGCTGACTTGATTGATTATAGCAGGATATCAGGTGCTTTACAAGGACTTTTTTATATTCCTATCAATCTTTATTTTTCTCAGTTCCATTCATACAATCGTCAGGTCAGTGATCATCTTCACCTAAAAACAAAGCCGGCATCTGCCGGCTTCTATAAAACTTCCTCAATATATAGATGTCTGCTGCTTTCCAGGCGGAGGATTTCATCTGTTGCGATGATTTTAATCATCGGCCGCGTCGGATGCTGTTCTTCAATAAAGAGTATTTCAGCTCTTCTTCCATCTGATAGAATGACTCTGCTTCCGATAGAGAAGGTGATGAGTCCTGACCCCAGTGCCTGGATGGCCTGGAGATCATATTTCCCGAAATCATCCTGCATCATCATCTCAAGCACTTTAAATGGGGAACGCTTGAGACGGTACTGCCTTTCAGATGTCATGGCATGGAAGGTGTCTGCAACTGCTATAATTTTGGCGATAGGATGGATCTTATCTGATTCCCCGAACGGATATCCGCTGCCATCCAGCCTTTCATGATGCTGGAACACGGCAACCTTGGTGCTTTCCCTTAAGAGCGGCAGGTTTTGGATCATTTTATAGCTGTAGGCGCAGTGGTTTTTGATTTCATTGAATTCGCTTTGGGTCAATGAAGTCTTTTTATTGATGATAGCAGGGCTGATTTTTGCCATCCCGCAGTCAGCAAGACAGCCAGCTAATGCAATCTGGACAATGTCCCCCTTGCTGTAGTTGAGTTTTTTTCCGATAAAGGCGCTCAAAAGCCCTACTGCAATCGGATGCTGATAAAGGTAGTCGGCTTTTGTGGAAAAGTGATAGAGCGAAAATAGTTCTGCCGGATTGGTTTCCGTAGCTTCGATAAGCGGAATCAGGATGCTTCTGATTTTCGAGATATCTATCTGCATGCCTGACTGCCAGGCAGTGAATTCCTTTTTAAAGTCCTGAACAGACCTCAGGAACAAGTCAGCACCCTTTAGGGAGGTATTCACCTGGCTGGATGGGCTGCTGTCCTTCTCTTCATCTGCCCCCATTCCATAAGGATAGAACGGCATGCCATCAGAGAGAGTCTTCTCCACTGCGGCATCTTCGATGAAGAATGCCTTCATCACTTCAAGCAATTCTGCTGTCAGGACTGTTTTCTTTTTGATGATCGGACGGTTTGTCAGACTGAAGATATCCTCAGCCAGTATGCATCCTTCTTGCAGGTCATTTAGATTTACACGCACAAGCTGCACCCCAATTAAGTCTTTTTTACTATTTTACTTTATTTTGCCAAAAAAAAGGAACACAAAATTTGTGTTCCTCTCAATTCTTGATTATTCATTTTCATCTTCGGATGGAGCCTCTGCAGTTTCTTCAGCAGTTTCAGCATCCAGAATTTCTTCTTCTTCAGCCAGGGCCTCTTCAAGCTTTTCTTCTTCTTTTTCGACCTTGGCGACGGTTGCGACATATTCACCTTCGCTGTCATTGATGCGGATCAGCCTTACACCTTGTGTGTTCCGGCCCATCGTAGATATATCTCCGACCGCCATGCGGATAAGCACGCCGCCTGTTGTGATCAGCATGATGTCTTCTTCGCCTGTGACCACTTTAACTGCCACAATTGTTCCGTTCTTATCAGTGATATTGCCTGTCTTGATTCCTTTTCCGCCTCTGCCCTGGACGCGGTATTCCATCTCAGGGGTCCTTTTTCCATAGCCTTTCTTTGTGACCATGAGGATCTCTGAGTTTTCCTCGAGCACTTCCATTCCGACCACTTCATCATCGCTGTCCAGGGTAATCCCTTTGACGCCGGTGGCGGTACGGCCCATGGATCTGACATCTGTTTCAGGGAAACGGATCAGCTGCCCGTTTTTCGTGCCGATGATGATTTCCTTGCTGCCGTCTGTGAGGCGGACGGAAATCAGTTCATCGCCTTCACGCAGGTTCAGTGCGATCAGGCCGTTGTTGCGGATATTTCCGAATGAAGTAAGCGGGGAACGCTTTGAGATACCTTCTTTCGTTGTGAAGAACAGGAACCATTCGTCCACAAACTCTTCAACCGGAATGACGGCATTTACCCACTCATCTTTATTGATGCCAAGCAGGTTGATGATCGGAATCCCTTTGGCCGTACGGCTGAATTCAGGGATCTCGTATCCTTTGGCACGGTACACCTTCCCTTTGTTCGTGAAGAAAAGAAGGGTATTGTGGGTGGACGTTGTGATCAGGTGCTCAACAAAATCGTCCTCATTGGTTCCCATTCCCTGGATTCCGCGGCCTCCGCGCTTCTGGGCCCGGTAGGTCGATACAGGAAGGCGCTTGACATACCCGTTATGCGTGAGTGTAATGACGATGTTTTCACGCGGGATCAGGTCTTCATCCTCTATCTGTTCAATACCGCCTGATACAATTTCTGTGCGGCGCTCGTCATTGAAGCGCTCCTTGATTTCTGTAAGCTCTTCTCGGATGATTTCAAGCACCTTTTCCTCGTCTGCAAGGATTGCCTCCAGCTCGGCAATCAATTTAACAAGGCTCTGGTATTCATCTTCGATCTTCTCGCGCTCAAGGCCTGTCAGGCGCTGCAGTCGCATATCGAGGATGGCCTGTGCCTGCTTATCGGATAATTCAAATTGAGTCATGAGCCCTTCTCTGGCAATCTCAGTTGTCTGAGAGCTGCGGATCAGGCTGATGACTTCATCCAGATGGTCAAGCGCGATGCGCAGGCCCTCAAGGATATGAGCCCTTGCCTGGGCTTTCCTCAGCTCGAATTCCGTCCTGCGGCGGATGACTACCTGCTGGTGGTCCAGATAATATTTCAGGCATTGCTTCAGGTTCAGAACCTTCGGCTGGCCATCGACAAGTGCGAGCATATTGATGCCGAAGCTCGTCTGCAGGGCCGTCAGCTTATATAAATTGTTAAGGATGACACTTGCGTTGGCATCCTTGCGGACCTCGATGACAATCCTCATCCCGTTCCGGTCGGACTCATCCCTTAAGTCAGTGATGCCGTCGACCTTTTTGTCGCGGACAAGCTCGGCGATTTTTTCGATGAGCCTGGCTTTATTGACCTGGTAAGGGATTTCATGGACGATGATCGTCTCTTTGCCGTTTGATTTTGTCTCGATATCCACCTTTGCCCGAAGCGTGATGGAGCCGCGGCCTGTTTCGTAAGCCTTGCGGATTCCGCTGCGGCCAAGGATCATGCCGGCTGTCGGGAAGTCGGGGCCAGGGATGATTTCCATCAGCTCCTGAATGGTGATATCAGGCTCCTGGCTTATTGCAAGTACGCCGTCAATGATTTCCCCAAGCTGGTGCGGAGGGATGTTGGTTGCCATCCCTACGGCAATCCCGGTGGTTCCATTCACAAGCAGGTTAGGAAACCTGGCCGGCAGGACAACCGGCTCTCTTTCTTCGCCGTCATAGTTATCCTGATAATCAATCGTATCTTTATTAATGTCACGGAGAAGCTCCATGGAGATTTTGGACATACGGGATTCTGTATAACGCATGGCTGCTGCAGCGTCGCCATCAACAGAACCGAAGTTGCCGTGTCCATCGACGAGCATATAGCGGTAGTTAAAATCCTGCGCCATTCGGACCATTGTTTCATAAACGGCAGAGTCGCCGTGCGGATGGTATTTACCTATAACATCGCCGACAATCCTGGCAGATTTTTTATAAGGCTTGTCTGAGTGCATGCCAAGGTCATGCATCGCGTATAAAATACGGCGGTGCACCGGCTTTAGTCCATCACGGACATCGGGCAGCGCCCTTGAAACGATTACACTCATGGCATAGTCAAGAAACGAAGACCTCATTTCCTGGCTTATATTTATTTCTGTTACACGGGAACTAGGCGTCTCAGCCATAGAAGGTACCTCCTTATAGGAACATCGCAAGGCGTTTCAGCTCAATAGAGCCGGTGGCGCCTGGTGCCATAACATTTATCGAAGTTCATATGCCGCCGCAGAGCCCGAAGGAGGACTGGCAGCATTTTTGGAAAAAGGGACTCCCCGGCAGATATCATAATCAGCCGGAAAAAGAGCCATGATATAAAAAGCAGGATAGAGGGCGTCATTCTATCCTGTCCTGAAAATTAGATGTCGAGGTTTTTAACGTATACCGCGTTATCCTCGATGAACTGCCTGCGCGGCTCAACTTTGTCGCCCATAAGGATTTCGAATGTTTCATCGGCTTCGATTGCATCTTCAAGGCTGACCTGAAGGAGCGTCCTGGTGCCTGGGTCCATTGTTGTTTCCCAAAGCTGCTCAGGATTCATTTCCCCAAGACCCTTGTAGCGCTGGATATTCGGTTTCGGAGCCTTCGGAAGCTCTTCGAAGATCTGATCAAGCTGCTTATCATTATAGGCATATTCCACCCGCTTGCCCTGCTGGACCTTATATAGCGGCGGCTGAGCGATATAGATATAGCCTGCTTCAATGATCTGCCTCATATAGCGGTAGAAAAACGTCAGGAGCAGTGTCCGGATATGGGCACCATCGACGTCTGCATCGGTCATGATGACAATTTTATGATAACGTGCCTTGGAAATTTCAAAGTCATCGCCAATCCCTGTACCGGCAGCCGTTATGATGGCCCGTACCTCGTTATTGGAGAGGATCTTATCCAGGCGGGCTTTTTCAACATTGAGGATTTTACCCCTCAGAGGAAGGATGGCCTGGAAGTGGCGGTCACGGCCCTGCTTGGCTGATCCGCCGGCAGAGTCACCCTCAACGATGTACAGTTCACTGATGGAAGGGTCCTTTGAAGAGCAGTCTGCCAATTTACCCGGCAGGCTTGATACCTCCAGAGCACTCTTTCTTCTTGTCAGCTCGCGGGCTTTTTTCGCAGCAAGCCTCGCCCTTGCAGCCATCAGCCCTTTTTCTACAACCTTCCGGGCAACCTGCGGGTTTTCCATCAGGAATTTTTCGAAATGGTCTGAGAAGAACGTGTCAGTGACTGTCCTTACTTCCGAGTTGCCAAGCTTCGTTTTTGTCTGCCCCTCGAACTGGGGATCCGGATGCTTGATCGAGACGATTGCTGTGAGCCCTTCACGGACATCCTCTCCGGACAAATTGGCATCACTGTCTTTGAAGATGCCATTTTTCCTGGCATAGTCATTGATCACCCTCGTCAGGGCTGTCTTAAAGCCGGACTCATGGGTTCCGCCTTCATATGTGTGGATGTTATTGGCATAAGAATAAATATTGCCAGTAAAGCCGTCATTATACTGGATGGCAACCTCGACGGTGATGCCTTCCTTTTCGCCTTCAATATAGATCGGTTCTTCGTGGAGGACTTCCTTCGTCCTGTTGAGATGCTCAACATAGGACTTGATTCCGCCTTCATAGAAATACTCGCTCTTTTTATTTTCGGCGCGCTTGTCTTCAATTGTGATTTTCAGGCCGCGGTTCAGGAAAGCCAGCTCCCGGATCCGGTTTGCCAGTATTTCATATTCGTATTCAAGCGTTTCGGTGAAGATTTCGCCATCAGGCTTGAAGTGGATCGTTGTCCCGGTTTCTTCTGCTTCCCCGATGACTTTCAGATCCGCAGCAGGGACGCCGCGTTCGAACTTCTGGTAATGAAGCTTGCCGTCACGGCGGACAAATACCTCAAGCTCTGTTGACAGGGCATTCACGACAGAGGCGCCAACACCATGCAGACCGCCGGAAACTTTGTATCCGCCGCCGCCGAATTTACCGCCGGCATGCAGGACGGTCATGATGACCTCGACTGCCGGGCGGCCCATTTTCTCATGGATGCCGACCGGAATTCCGCGCCCGTCATCCACTACCGTGATGCTGTTATCTTTTTCAATGATGACATTGATTTCTGAACAATATCCGGCCAGGGCTTCATCTATACTGTTATCAACGATTTCCCAGACTAGATGGTGCAACCCTTTGCTGCTTGTTGAACCGATATACATCCCCGGACGCTTCCGGACTGCTTCGAGCCCTTCCAGAACCTGTATCTGATTCTCATCATACGATTGCTCCTGAATAGCCTTTTCCTCCATTGACACATCGATCACCTACACTTTCCATTTGCATTACTCGCTTTATTGCACAGTGAAAATCTATAAGAAAACCTGAAATTAGCTGCCAGGCACAGGGCCCCGCTTCCAAGTTGATATTTTTAAAATTCCTGAACAGTCAATTTATAAGAGCGTTTCTTCAATGTTCCGGAGGCTAGGGGGGAATAATAGACTTTATCGCCAGTGACTACGATAGACTTGAAGGATCCTTTGGAGAGGTTGACGACCTGGTCGTGCTGCTGAAGGAACTCTTCAATGTATTTGGATGAGCTGACGCTTTGTTTGTCAATGATGGCGATAATATCCCTTGTTCTGACAAGTATGTCTTCTCCTATGTGGACGTACACACGATCACCTCACTGGATTTTTTTCAGCGTACCTGCCTCCACCTCGAATGCAGCTGCCTCTTTCAGCGTCTGATGGTCGATCCCGTCGACGCTTGTTGTCGTCACAAAGGTCTGCACTTTGCCCTGGATCGTGTTCAGCAGGTGGGACTGCCTGTAATCATCCAGCTCTGACAGTACATCATCAAGCAGGAGAATGGGGTATTCGCCGATTTCAGAGTGGATCAGCTCGATTTCCGCCAATTTCAGAGAAAGGGCGGTCGTCCTCTGCTGGCCCTGGGAGCCGAATGTCTGGACATCCCTGCCATTTACATAAAAAGCCAGATCATCCCGGTGGGGGCCAAACATGGTGACTCCCCGGTCGATTTCCCGTCCTCTGACTTTTTCAAATTTTTCCTGGTATACCTCTATCATTTTCGACAATTCCTGGCCATCTGATACATCCGCAGACGGCTTATACTCAATCTTCAGGGTCTCAAGGCCCCTTGATATGCCTTCATGGATCGGCATTGCCCATTTTTGGAGGAGCTTAAGGAATTCGAAGCGCTTCGCCACGATCCTCGCCGCCATCTCAATGAACTGCTCCGTCAGGATTTCCAGCATCGCCTGATCGGTCTGCTTCCTTGTCTGCAGAAGCTTCAGGTAGTGGTTCCGCTGCTGGAGGATTTTATTGTATTGGCCGACATCGTGCAAATAAACCGGCGATACCTGGCCGATTTCCATATCAATAAAGCGGCGTCTGACCTGGGGGCTCCCTTTGACAAGGTGGAGATCCTCAGGAGCAAACATCACTACATTCATATTCCCGACATATTGGCTCAATCTCTGCTGCTCAATATGGTTGCACTTCGCCTTTTTCCCCTTTTTGGAAATGACGAGCTGCATCGGCAAAGGTCCATGATTTTTGCGGACCCTTCCTTCTATTTTAGCATAATCCTCATCCCACCGTATAAGTTCTTTATCATTTGACGTCCGGTGGGACTTCGCCATTGCCAGCACATAGATGGATTCCATGACATTCGTCTTGCCCTGGGCATTCTGGCCGATTATGACATTCACTTTATCTTCAAACTGAACCTCAAGCGATTCATAGTTCCGGTAATTCCTTAAGAGCAACTGCTCAATAAACATAGGCCATACATCCTTTTAGCATCTGCTACTCTGTCACCCGGAAGGCGCCGATGCCCGGTATTTCCACCTTGTCGCCGGAACGGAGCTTCCTTCCCCGCCTTTGATCCTGTTCATCATTAACAAACACTTCGTATTCACCCAGGAACCATTTCGCCATTCCGCCGGTCTGGATGAGATCGGCCACCTGGAGGAACTGGCCCAGTGTGATATATTCCGTTGAGATTTGGATATCCGTCATTTGATCCACTCTTTCATTTTCCAGCCAAGCTCCTAAAAGGGGGGCGGAAATTATTTTAAAGCGTGATCCCGGACATATAGTTCCGGAGAATTCTGAAGGGAAGAATTTCAGTCTGGCCGATTCTTTCCCAATACTTTATTTTACTAAAAAATCGCACCATTTACAAAGAAAAGAGGAAATTTTTATGTGCCAGTTACTGGTGTCCGATTCTCCGTTAAAGCAAAAAAACCGCCGTCAGGCAGTTTTTTCGCAATAGTATACAGGAAGTGACGGATTAATAAGTCCTTACCGGCAGAATCAGCTGGAGGATTGATTCATCATTCATCGGGCGGATGACGAACGGCCTCATCGCTCCTGTGAAGCTGACTTTGATTTCAGTTCCTTCGAGGGCCTTCAAGGCATCCATCATATATTTTGCACTGAAGGAAATCTTCAAGTCTTCTCCCTCTATGAACTGGCTTTGTACTTCCTCCACTACTTTTCCGATTTCCGGTGTATTGGAGGATATTTCAACCACACCATCCTCGATGGTAGAGAATTTCACGACATTGTTTCTCCCTTCCCTTGCCAGCAGGGAAGCACGGTCGATCGCCTGCAGGAATTCCTTCGTCTGCACGCCAATCTCCGTTTTGCTTTCATTCGGGATCAGTCTTGTGGTATCAGGATAGTTCCCTTCAAGCAGCCTTGAGAAGAATAAAAGATTTTCAGCTTTGAAGAGCACCTGATTTTCTGTAATAACGATATCGATCAGGTCATTATTGTCATCGAGGATTTTGCTCAGCTCGCTCAGGCTTTTGCCTGGAATGACTACATTATAGGATTCGTTTGCTTCTGTTTCGACCTTTGCTTTCCTTAGCGCAAGCCTGTGGCTGTCTGTTGCAATACAGGTCAGCTCGGCATCTTCCACCTTCCAGTTTACACCTGTCAAGATAGGGCGTGTTTCTGAGGTGGACACTGCAAAGACTGTCTGGCGGACCATTGCCTTCAAGAGGTCGGTCGGGATGCGGAAGATCTTTTCTTCAGACAGCTGCGGCAGATGCGGATATTCTTCAGCATCCAGGCCGTTCAGGTTAAATTCGGATTTGCCCGAGCGGATTACGGTCTGCAGGTGGTTTTGCACATCGATCTCGACTTTGTCTGTAGGCAGCTTTTTTACGATTTCACTGAAAAACTTTGCCTGCAGTACGATGGAGCCGGTTCTTGAGATTTCAACAATTTCATTGCCATCGGATTCTTTCGGGATGAAAGATTCAATGGAAATATCGGAGTCGCTGCCTGTTAAGGTAACCCCTTCCTCTGATGCGACAATTTTTATTCCTGTTAGGATCGGGATCGTCGTTCTGCTTGTCACGGCTTTCATGACATCCTGGACACTTTGGACTAATGAATCGCGCTGAATTTGAAATTTCATTTTTATCCTCCGGATTGGCATATTTTTTTACTGGCTGAATATATATATATTTTGTTTTAAAAGATAGTAATAGTACTAGTAGGGCCTGTTAGTATGTGGATAACTCCATTTTTGAAAGGAAACACAGCCTATCCACATGTGGACAGACTGTGTGCAAAGTATAAAAAGTTATTCACATTTCTTCTAAACTTTCAACAGCTCATTCAATTCCTTCAGCTGCTTCTGGAGCTGCGGATCTGTCTGGAGCAGCTTTGAAATCTTCTCATGAGCATGGATCACAGTTGTATGGTCGCGCCCGCCAAATTCCTCGCCAATTTTAGGCAGGGAAAAATCAGTCAGCTCCCTGGAGAGGTACATCGCAATCTGCCGCGGGAAAGCAACAGACTTTGTCCTCTTCTTTGCCTTGAAATCCTCAAGCTTTACACTGTAATGCTCCCCGACCGTTTTCTGGATCTCATGAATCGTGATGACCTTCGGCTTGGAGCTTGGGATGATGTCCCTCAATGCTTCTGCTGCCAGATCGGCGTTGATATCCTTATTGATTAAAGAAGAATAAGCTACTACGCGTATAAGTGCACCTTCGAGTTCCCGGATATTTGAATCGATCTGATTGGCAATATAAAGCATGACTTCATTCGGGATATCAAGCCCTTCAGCTTTTGCTTTCTTTCGCAGGATGGCAATCCTTGTTTCCAGATCCGGCGGTGTGATATCGGTAATGAGCCCCCACTCAAACCGGGAGCGGAGACGGTCTTCAAGCGTCGGAATCTCTTTTGGAGGCCGGTCACTGGAAATGACAATCTGCTTGCTTTCTTCATGCAGTGTATTGAATGTATGGAAAAATTCTTCCTGGGTCTGTTCTTTTCCGGCCAGGAACTGAATATCGTCAATTAAGAGAACATCGACATTTCGATATTTATTGCGGAAATCGACAGCTTTGTTGTCGCGGATGCTGTTGATGAACTCATTCGTAAATTTCTCGGAAGACAAATAAACCACTTTAGCAGCTGGATTATGATCTTGTACATAATGGCCGATCGCATGCATAAGGTGGGTTTTTCCCAGTCCGACTCCCCCATAGATGAACAGCGGGTTATAAGCTTTGGCAGGCGCTTCGGCTACTGCCAGTGAAGCTGCGTGGGCAAAGCGGTTGCCGGAGCCGATGACAAAGGTATCAAAGGTGTATTTCGGATTGAGCATATTTAAGGGAAGTTCAGGCTGGTCATCATCCTTTTTCCCTTTTTTCGGCGGGACCGGAAGATCAACCTCTTCTTCGCCCTGGTTCTGCGGAATAATGAATTTAACCCCCAGTTCCTCTCCCGTTATGTCGTAGAGAATCCCGGAAATCAGCTGCGAATAGCGTTCTTCCAGCCAATCGCGCGCAAACTCATTCGGTGCCGTGATGATGAGCAGGTCTCCCTGGAGAGAATGTGCCTTGGTCGATTTCAGCCATGTGTCAAAGCTTGGCTTGCTGATTTTTTTTTCGATATTGGCCAGAGCATTATTCCAAAGATCCGCAATGTTTTCCAACAGGTATCCCTCCTTTTCTGTTAGTTTCGTCCAGCAGAACGATGGGTTATACAAGTTGTACAACCCTTATGTGATCTATATACGAAACTGTTTGTGTGGATAAATATATAATAAGGAAACAATTCGGGATTTCGACATTTTCCCCGGATTGTGGACAAAGTTCATCAAAGCCTCTGAATAACCTGTCCACATGTTATCCACAATCTGTGGATAAGGAAGTTATGCACAATATTTATTAAGTGTGAAAACACAACTATAATATCAAATAATAGTAAGCCATGCAATGGTTTTTAATGCTTTATCCACAAAGCCGGATTCCTGTGCATATTAATTGTCCACAAGCAGTTAGTCTGTTAAAAACTTGTCATATCCCCTGTGGATAGTGAAAATCTTGTCGAAAATTTATCCACAAAAGCCGTTAAAAGCAGGAAGCAGGAAAATTTAACAGCAGCTAATTTAAAAAAGGGTCGTGACATTCAGTCGGAAAAAAGGTAAAATTTCAAAGGTAGCAAAATGGACGTCCGGATCTTCTGGACGGACAATCAAACAGACGATATGCAGACTTAATGATATAAATGATGCCGGAAGGCTTTTTCGATCATGGAAAACGGAATGAAGAGTTGACAATTATTCGGGTATCTTTGTATAATCAATAAGACTGTCTTTTACTGTTATCCTCAGGGAGGTGTAATATAATGAAAAGAACGTTCCAACCGAACAAAAGAAAAAGAAGCAAAGTTCATGGTTTCCGCTCTCGTATGAGCAGTGCAAACGGACGCAAGGTTTTAGCGCGCCGCCGTCAAAAGGGAAGAAAAGTATTATCTGCTTAGGCCACTGAAACGTCAGTGGTCTTTTTTCCTTTTTGAAAAGATAATGGATCCGGCTTCTTATAGAAGGGGCCGGTTGTGGTTATAAAGGTAAAGGGATCCTTTTTGGATTGCGGCAGGCTGCCGATCGGCTGCCTGCCCGCTCTTTTCCTTAAAGGATGAATGACAGAGCTTTCTAAGATTGAGGAGTAAATGGCATGAAAAAAGAGTTCAGAGTCAAAAAGAATAAAGAATTTCAGGAAGCCTTTAAAAAAGGAAAGTCATTTGCTAACCGTCAATTTGTTATATATGCATTGAAGAAAACGGGGCAGGAGCACTTCCGCATCGGCCTTTCCGTCAGCAAAAAGATCGGCAATGCAGTGGTCCGGAACCAAATCAAAAGATATGTCCGCCAGGCATTTCATGAGCTGGATGCTTCCATACATAATGAGTATGACTATGTCATCATCGCCAGGAAGCCTGTGGCCGATATGGGATTCCATGAGATCAAAAACAGTCTCTCCCACGTCCTGAAAGTCGGCAAGGTCCTTCGGGGGCCCGGGCACCATCGGGACCGGCAAAAGCCTGAATAAAGTTCATGAATTTTAAAGCGCTTGCGCCTGAAAAATGGTAGAATATCACCGTAGCGCCTATATTGTCCTGCAGCCGGGACGGACAGGCCTATAGAAAAGAAGCATACAGGCAGCCAGGGTTTGGATCTGCCGCCCAAGGCCGGGAGTTGCACCTGGTTTTTCTTATAATAAATATGAAAAGCAGCAAGGGAGGATAAACGTTGAAGAAGCGAATATTTCTTGTATTCGGATTGATTTTCCTAATGGCTCTTTTGACGGGATGTACTGAAGTCAATAAGCCGATTACCTCTGAAAGTGAAGGCTTTTGGAATGAGTATATTGTTTACCCGCTTTCTATGTTCATCGTAAAAGTAGCTGAAACGCTCGGGGGCAGCTATGGGCTTGCCATCATCGTGGTGACCCTGATCATCCGCCTTTTGATTCTGCCGCTGATGATCAAGCAGACAAAAAGCTCGAAGGCCATGCAGGCCCTCCAGCCTGAAATGCAGAAGCTGAGAGAGAAATACAGCAGTAAAGACCAGAAGACACAGCAAAAGCTGCAGCAGGAAACCATGGCGCTTTTCCAGCAGCATGGCGTCAACCCGCTGGCAGGCTGTTTCCCGCTCATCGTTCAGATGCCGATCCTGATCGGTTTCTATCATGCCATTTCACGCACACGCGAGATTGCGAACCATGACTTCCTTTGGTTTGATCTCGGTTCTCCGGATCCGATTTACCTGCTGCCGCTGATTGCCGGCGCAACGACTTTCATCCAGCAGAAGATCATGATGGCGGGGACTGCCAACCAGAATCCGCAGATGGCCATGATGCTCTGGATCATGCCGGTCATGATCATCGTATTTGCGATCAATTTCCCTGCAGCCCTGTCATTATACTGGGTTGTCGGTAACATCTTTATGATTGTCCAGACATATTTCATCAAAGGTCCGGATCTGAAAAAAGCAGCTGCCGGAAATGCGGGAGGAGCAAAGAAGTGAAAGAAGTGACTGCTACAGGACAATCCGTCGAAGCAGCAGTAGAATCCGCTTTAGCTCAATTGCAGACAACAAGAGACCGCACGGAAATCAGCATTCTTGAAGAAGGAAAAAAAGGTTTTTTCGGGATTTTCGGTTCCAGGCCTGCCGTTGTAAGGGCAGTTCTTAAGCCGGATCCGATTGAAGAAGCCGTCCAATTTTTAAAAAATATCGGCGAGAAAATGGGGGCACCCGTTGAAGTGGAAGTGCGCAGGGAAGGGAAAGAGGCAGAGCTTATCCTGTCCGGCGAAAAAATTGCCCTTTTCATAGGAAAAAGGGGCCAGACCCTGAACTCGCTCCAGTATCTGACCCAGCTTGTCGTCAATAAGTCTTCCGATTCTTATCTGAATGTGGTCCTTGATGCCGAGGACTACCGGAAGCGCCGGAATGATACGCTCATCCAGCTTGCCCAGCGGCTTGCCCAAAAGGCAGTCAAAACCGGCAAGGATGTGGCGCTTGAACCGATGCCTTCCTACGAAAGAAAAATCATTCATGCGGCACTGGCCGGTACGCGGAAAGTTAAAACGTACTCAAGCGGAGCCGATCCCAACCGCCATATTGTCATATCACCGGTGAAATAGCCGATGGAGCCTTATCCGACTGGATAGGGCTTTTTTTATGGAAAAAAAATGATGGGCAAAGGAATGCGGTCAATGATTCCGTAAGTAGAATGCATATATTTCTTGTGCGGGGTCAGAGGTTCTTTAATAGAGGAACGGCTGCTTCAGCTTTTCTGTCCAGCGGCCGGAACACCGAGTCATAACCCATTCCTGAATATCAGGCAATGATTGGCAGCCTCTTCAGCCATTTATGCTGTGGATAACATGTACGGCGATATTTGCGTCTGGTTTTATTGTTATTCACATGTGGATAAGTTAAAATAGAGCATAATAATGTATAGAGAATCGGGAAGCTTGTGGATAAGCGGGACAGGCTTGAGCAAATAATCTTTTTAATCAAAGGCTCTTGTGCTATTCTAGTTATTTGGGGCTTAAAATATTCGTTTTAATTATATAGATAGAAAACAGGAAATGAGGTGGCAGCAGGGTGGAGCTAGATACAATTGCAGCGATATCCACTCCGATGGGGGAAGGCGCAATCGCCATTGTCCGGCTGAGCGGTGATGAGGCATTCTCCATTGCAGACAAGCTATACAGGGGAGTTGGAGGAAAACGCATAAGTGATGCCGCTTCCCATACGATCCATTACGGCCATATCATCGATCCGAAAACCGGCCAGGTGGCAGAGGAAGTCATGGTATCGGTGATGAAGGGGCCAAAAACCTTCACAAAGGAAGATGTGGTTGAGATTAACTGCCATGGCGGGATTGTGTCAGTCAACCGGGTGCTGCAGCTCGTGCTGAATCATGGTGCCCGCCTCGCCGAGCCTGGTGAATTCACAAAGAGGGCGTTCCTGAACGGACGGATCGACCTTTCCCAGGCAGAAGCGGTGATGGATTTGATCCGGGCCAAAACAGACCGGGCGATGAATGTGGCGCTTGGCCAGATGGAAGGGCGACTTTCCAAGCTGGTAAAAAGGCTGCGGCAGGAGATCCTTGAAACATTGGCCCATATCGAGGTCAATATCGACTATCCGGAGTATGATGATGTCGAAGAAATGACCCATCAGCTTCTGCTCGAGAAGGCCGGCTTCGTTAAAGGAGAGATTGAGAAGCTCTTGAAGACTTCAGAGCAGGGGAAAATTCTCCGTGAAGGACTGTCGACAGTGATTGTCGGGAGGCCGAATGTCGGGAAATCATCCCTGCTCAACAGCCTTGTGCATGAAAACAAGGCGATTGTAACGGATATACCGGGTACAACCCGTGATGTAATAGAAGAGTATGTAAACGTCAGGGGAGTTCCTTTGAGGCTCCTTGATACTGCCGGCATCCGGGAGACAGAGGATATTGTCGAGCGGATCGGTGTGGAAAGATCGCGACAGGTGCTGAAGGAGGCCGATCTGATTCTGCTGGTCGTCAACTATTCAGATGAGCTGACGCAGGAAGATGAAAATCTCTTCAAAGTGGTAGAGGACATGGATGTTATCGTCATCGTCAATAAAACCGATCTTCCGCAGCAAATCGATATGGAGCGTGTGCGCGAGCTTGCGGCCGGGCATAGGCTTGTGACGACCTCCCTCCTTGAGGACCAGGGCGTCGATGAACTGGAGGAAAGCATTTCTTCGCTGTTCTTCGCCGGCAGCATTGAAGCGGGCGATATGACTTATGTGTCCAATACCCGCCATATCGCTTTGCTCAACCAGGCCCTGAACAGCATTGAGGAAGCACTGAACGGAGTAGATTTTGGAACGCCAATTGATATTATTCAGATAGATTTGACTAGAACTTGGGAGCTTTTGGGCGAGATTATCGGAGAAAGTGTCCATGACAGCTTGATCGATCAGCTTTTCTCCCAATTTTGCCTTGGGAAATAATCCGGCAGGCGGGAAAACAGCCTGGAAAGAAGGAGGCAGCAGGAAACATGCAGTATGATGCAGGCAATTATGATGTCATTGTTATCGGTGCAGGACATGCAGGAGTCGAGGCCGGCCTGGCTGCGGGGCGGCTCGGCGCCAAGACACTTATGGTGACCATCAATCTTGATATGGTTGCTTTTATGCCGTGCAACCCTTCAGTCGGAGGTCCGGCAAAAGGGATCGTCGTCAGGGAAATAGATGCCCTCGGCGGTGAAATGGGCAAAAATATCGATAAAACCCATATCCAGATGAGGATGCTGAATACAGGAAAAGGGCCGGCTGTACGTGCGCTCAGGGCGCAGGCCGATAAATTCACTTATCAGCATGAAATGAAGAAAACGATCGAAAACGAACCGAATATCACACTGTTGCAGGGCATGGTTGAAAAACTGATCGTGGAAGACGGCGTCTGCAAAGGTGTTGTAACGATGACCGGCGCGGCATACAGCGCGAAGACGGTGGTCATTACCACCGGGACCTTCCTGCGCGGGGAAATCATTCTCGGCGAATTGAAATATTCCAGCGGCCCGAATAATCAGCAGCCGTCCATTAAGCTTTCGGAGCATCTGCAGGAGCTTGGCTTCGATATGGTCCGGTTCAAGACCGGGACGCCTCCGCGCGTGAACAGCCATACGATTGATTACAGCAAGACAGAGATCCAGCCCGGCGATGATGTGCCGCGGGCGTTCTCATATGAAACGACTAAATATATCACAGACCAGCTGCCATGCTGGCTTACCTATACAAATGAAACAACGCATAGTCTGATCGACGATAATCTGCACCGTTCGCCGATGTATTCAGGCATGATCAAAGGAACCGGGCCGCGCTATTGCCCTTCCATCGAAGATAAGGTGGTCCGCTTCAATGACAAGCCGCGCCATCAGATCTTCCTAGAGCCTGAAGGCCGGAATACGCAGGAAGTTTATGTGCAGGGGCTTTCCACAAGCCTGCCGGAGGATGTGCAGCAGAAGATCCTCCGCACAATTCCAGGCCTTGAAAATGTCCAGATGATGCGTGCCGGCTATGCGATTGAGTATGACAGCATTGTTCCGACCCAGCTTTGGCCGACATTGGAAACGAAGAAGGTCAAGAATCTTTATACCGCCGGGCAGATTAATGGAACCTCCGGATATGAGGAAGCAGCGGGACAGGGGCTTATGGCAGGAATCAATGCCGGCCTGAACGCGCTTGGCAAGGAAGAGCTTATCCTCAGCCGCTCTGATGCCTATATCGGTGTGCTGATCGATGATCTTGTCACAAAAGGGACGAATGAGCCTTACCGCCTCCTGACTTCCCGTGCGGAATACAGGCTGCTTCTCCGCCATGATAATGCCGACCTGCGCCTGACGGATGCAGGCCATAAGATCGGCCTGATCAGCGATGAAAGATACGGACGCTTCACAGAGAAAAAACAGGCGATCGAAGCGGAAAAAGAAAGGCTGCGTTCCATCATCATCAAGCCTTCTGCCGAAGTACAGGAAATGATCAAAAACCAGGGCGGAAGCGAGCTGAAGGACGGAATCCGTGCTTCAGACCTTCTTAAGCGCCCGGAAATGTCGTATGAGCATATCAAGCTTGCGGCGCCTGCCGACGCAGATTTGGACTTTGATGTGACAGAACAGGTCGAAATCCAGCTGAAGTATGAAGGTTATATCGAAAAATCCCTGCAGCAGGTCGAGCGCCTGAAGAAGATGGAAAACAAAAAGGTGCCGGAAAATATCGATTATGATGCGATCAACGGACTTGCTTCAGAGGCCCGCCAAAAGCTGAAGGAAGTACGTCCGCTGTCCATTGCGCAGGCTTCCCGGATATCCGGCGTCAATCCTGCCGATATCTCCATCCTGCTTGTATATCTTGAGCAAGGAAGGGTCGCCAGGGTTTCCAACAACTAATTACAGCTGCAGGAAAGGAATGGGCAATGAATACTGAACAATTCATCAAGATGCTGGAGGAGAAAGGGATTTCCCTTTCTCCAAGGCAGATTGATCAATACAATATTTATTATGAAACATTGGTTGAGTGGAATGAAAAAATGAACCTGACAGCTATAACAGACAAGCCTGAAGTCTATCTGAAGCACTTCTATGACTCTGTTTCCGCTGCCTTTTATTTTGATTTCTCCAAGCCCTTACATATTTGCGATGTAGGTGCAGGAGCGGGTTTCCCGAGCCTTCCGATCAAAATTGCATTCCCGGAAATCAGCGTGACGATCGTTGATTCATTGAATAAACGGATCAATTTCCTGGAGCATCTTGCAGGAAAGCTTGGCCTTGAAAACGTCCGTTTCGTCCATGACCGGGCGGAAACCTTCGGACAGAACAAGGAATACAGGGAAGCATTTGATGTTGTGACAGCCAGGGCTGTTGCCAGAATGTCGGTGCTGACTGAGCTTTGCCTTCCCCTTGCCAAGGTTGGCGGCCATTTTGTGGCCATGAAAGGGGCCAGCGCCCAGGATGAACTGGCTGCAGGCAAGAAAGCGATTACGATGCTTGGCGGCAAATTGGAGGATTCCCACTCCTTCCTTTTACCGGAAGAAGAAAGCGAGCGGAATATCTTTGTGATCCGGAAAGAGAAGCCGGCACCAAAGAAATTCCCAAGAAAACCGGGCACCCCTAATAAGAGCCCAATTGAATAATTAGTTACTTTTGTCCCGGATTTATGGCATAATTTTTAATAGCAGCTGTTGTTATATATCCATATTCTCATCGATAAAAACGCGTCTCCTGTCGGAAGATTGTTTATCTGAGGTGCAGGAGTTCCCGTTTTTTAGGAGAATATGTAATAGGGAGTTTCGTAAAGGTGGTGCAGGGTGATGAAGCATTCTTTCTCACGCTTTTTTGGCCTAGGCGAAAAGGAAGAACAAGAAATCGAAAAAGCTGATGAACAGTTAAATATAGAAGAAGAACCGACTAACAGGGAAGAAGTCAGGAAAGTTCCGATCGGACAGATTGTGCCGAACCGTTTTCAGCCGAGAACGGTATTTGATGACGAGAAAATCGAGGAATTGTCCCGGACGATCCATACGCACGGGATCAT
The DNA here is from genome assembly GCF_030733525.1 of Bacillus sp. MMSF_3328. NCBI lineage: Bacteria > Bacillati > Bacillota > Bacilli > Caryophanales > Bacillaceae > Bacillus > Bacillus sp. MMSF_3328. The sequence continues at coordinate 18,842 of NZ_JASHIV010000007.1, forward strand.
CCAGCCGATTGTTGTCAGGGAATTCGATGACGGCAAATTCGAGATCATTGCCGGCGAACGCAGATGGCGGGCAATGAATAAACTGGGCTGGGATGAGGTGCCTGCGATTGTCAAGAATCTCAGCGACACTGAGACTGCTTCTGTCGCCCTGATTGAAAATCTCCAGCGTGAGGAGCTTTCACCGATAGAGGAAGCGGTTGCTTATGGAAAGCTGCTTGAGCTCCATAATCTGACCCAGGAGGCCCTGGCGCAGCGGCTTGGCAAAGGACAGTCCACTGTAGCGAACAAGCTCAGGCTCCTCAAGCTTCCGGAACAGGTCCAGGAAGCGTTATTGGCCAAGCAGATCACAGAGCGCCATGCCCGCTCCCTCATTCCGCTGAAGAATCCGGAAAAGCAGGTCAAGCTTCTGGAAGAAATCATTGAGAAAAGCCTCAATGTCAAACAGACGGAAGAACGCGTCGTCAAGCTGCTCGAGCAGAGCGAAAACAAGCCGAAGCCGAAACGGAAGGCTTTCAGCAAGGACATGCGGATAGCAGTCAATACCATCCGCCAGTCCCTCAATATGGTTTCAGACAGCGGCATCAATCTTGATTCCGAAGAAGAAGAATTTGAGGAATTCTACCAGTTCACGATCAAGATTCCTAAAAAGAAATGATAGATTGTGAGACACACTAAATATTTAGACAAAACGCACTGTATTTCACACCGGAATCCGCAGTGCGTTTTTCATTATTATCACAAAACAATGTTGAGGAGGAAAAAAGCATGAACAAGGACCTGTCTTCAGAACAAAGGGAAGAATTGCTGGGCATATTGAAGGACCGTTTTGAGAAAAATATGGAGCGCCATCAGAATCTTGATTGGACTCAAGTGGAGGCGAAACTGGCTGAACATACTGATAAGCTCTGGACGCTCAATGAAATGGAAGTGACCGGCGGGGAGCCGGATGTTGTTGCTTATGATGAAAAAAGTGGTGAATACATATTCTGTGATTGTTCAGCGGAAAGCCCGAAAGGCCGCCGCAGCGTCTGTTACGACCGTGAAGCGCTTGAGTCCAGGAAGAAACATAAGCCTGAAAACAGTGCAATGGACCTGGCTGCCGAGATAGGCATCGAGCTTTTGACGGAAGATCAGTACCGGGAGCTTCAGAAGCTCGGAAGCTTTGACCTGAAAACATCCTCCTGGGTGCAGACTCCTGCTGAAGTCAGGGAGCTTGGCGGCGCCCTTTTCTGTGACCGCCGTTATAATCAGGTGTTCGTCTATCACAATGGCGCTGATTCGTATTATGCTGCGAGAGGCTTCCGGGGCAGGCTGAAAGTCTGAGCCTGCAGCAGGCAAAATATTCATTTCTCTTCAATCTGTGGGAATTTTAAGAAAAAACCTAACATCATATTCCATTCATGATAAAATAGAAGTCGTGACTCTAGTAAGTTTTTTTCTGATTGAATAGATTATGAATAGAATAGATATCATTGTTTAGAGGAATAAGGTAGGTGGCACCGTGGGGAAAATTATTGCGATTGCGAATCAAAAAGGAGGAGTCGGAAAGACGACGACCTCTGTGAATTTGGGAGCCTGCTTGGCATACATAGGCAAGAAAGTGCTGCTGGTCGATATTGATCCGCAGGGCAATGCGACAAGCGGGATCGGTATAGAAAAAGCTGATGTGGACCAGTGCATTTACGATGTTCTCGTCGATGATGTTGAAGCGCTGAAAGTGATCAAGCCGACGGCTGTCGAGAATTTATATGCTATTCCTGCGACCATTCAGCTCGCAGGGGCGGAAATTGAACTGGTTCCGACTATTTCCCGGGAAGTGAGACTCAAAAGGGCCCTTGAAGAAGTGAAAAAGGATTTCGATTATATCATCATCGACTGCCCGCCTTCCCTCGGTCTTCTGACCATCAACTCCCTGACGGCTTCCGATGCCGTCCTGATACCGGTCCAATGTGAGTATTATGCACTCGAAGGGCTCAGCCAGCTTTTAAATACGGTCCGCCTTGTCCAGAAGCATCTGAACCATGACCTGAAAATCGAGGGTGTGCTTCTGACAATGCTTGATGCCAGGACCAATCTGGGTATACAGGTGATTGAAGAGGTAAAGAAATACTTCCAGGATAAAGTCTATAAAACGATCATTCCGCGCAATGTCCGATTAAGTGAAGCGCCGAGCCACGGGGAACCGATCATCATCTATGATGCGAAATCCCGGGGAGCTGAAGTGTATCTAGATTTGGCAAAGGAAGTGATTTCGAATGGCTAAAGGTCTGGGAAAAGGGCTGAATGCTTTCTTCTCGAACGCCGAGGCAGATTCAGAGGAAACGATCCAGGAGATCAGGCTCTCGGAAATCCGTCCGAATCCTTATCAGCCCAGAAAAATATTTGACGAAGCAGCAATTGAAGAGCTGAAGCAGTCGATCCGGGAGCATGGCATCCTTCAGCCGGTCATCCTGAGAAAAAGCATCAAAGGCTTTGAAATCGTTGCAGGTGAACGCCGCTGCCGGGCTGCCAGGGAAGCCGGCCTGGAAAAAGTGCCATCGGTCATCAGGGAATTGACCGAAAAGCAGATGATGGAGCTGGCCATCCTTGAGAACCTGCAGCGCGAGGATCTCACTCCGATGGAAGAAGCGGCTGCCTATCAGCAGCTGATCGAGAAGCTGAAGATGACACAGGAAGAGCTTGCGAAAAGATTGGGGAAAAGCAGGCCGCATATTGCCAATCATATCAGGCTCTTGTCCCTCCCTCCGAAAATACAGGAACTGATTTCAAGCGGCAAGATCACAATGGGCCATGGCCGTGCACTTCTGGGCCTCAGGCAGAAGGAAAAGGTTCAGGCAACAGCTGACCGCGCGATAAAGGAAGGGCTCAATGTCCGCCAGCTTGAACAGCTGATCCATCATCTGAATGAGCTTGTTCCACGTGAAACAAAAAAAGTGAAGCAGCCGAAGGATGTTTTTATAAAAGCTCAGGAAACCTCCTTGCGGGAGCGGTTCGGAACCCCGGTCAGCATCAAGCAGAATAAGAACCAGAACAAAGGCAAAATTGAGATCGAATTTTTTTCAAAAGACGATTTGGACCGGATTTTACAAATATTGGACCAAGAACGTTCGTAAGCCATCATGGATGGCTTTTTCTTCTTTTTTCATAAACTACTATACAGATAAAGGTGAAATGCAATGTTTTTATTAGGCACTTTAGTGAATGGGCTGCTGATTGTCATCGGCACGCTTCTCGGCAAGCTGCTCCACCGCATCCCGGAAAGCATGAAAGGCACCGTCATGTATGCGATTGGACTGGCAGTCATCGTCCTTGGACTGCAGATGGGCTTCAAAAGTGAAAATTTCCTGATTGTTATCCTGAGTCTTGTGCTTGGGGCTGTGCTCGGCGAGTGGCTTGGGCTTGAGGATAAACTCAATGCAGTCGGCAATTGGCTGGAGAGAAAGATTGGGTCAAATGGACAGGGCAGCATTTCGCAAGGCTTTGTGACAGCAACCCTCATTTTTGTAATCGGAGCGATGGCCATCATCGGGGCATTGGACAGCGGCATCCGAGGCGACCATGATGTTCTGTATACCAAATCGATCATCGACGGCTTTACGGCGCTGATTTTGACCACTACTCTTGGAATCGGCGTCATCTTTTCAGCTATCCCAGTCGTCCTTTATGAAGGGCTGATTGCCCTCTTTGCAACCCAGATCGACCGGTTTGTTCCTCAGGCATTGATGGACCAGTTCATTCTAGAAATGACAGCGGCAGGCGGGGTGATGATCTTTGCGATCGGGCTTAACCTGACAGGATTGACGAAGATCAGGGTGGCCAATCTCCTGCCCGGCATCCTTGTGACGGCTGTTATCGTCACATCAATCTATTTTTACCAGCAGCTTGTTTGACAGAGGGTGGACGGCATTTGTCTGTCCATCCCCTTCTCTACTGATTCAGCTTTGCCTGTTCAGCTGTTCCCAGATCCCAGCTGATGCGCGGCCATGCATGCTTAAATCTTGCATTCAGGCTCGCTTCGTGGATTCCGGCAGCAATCGTCTTCGCCATCCTCAGCACAAGATTCAGCCTCGTATTCTGCAGAACGAAGAATTCCATAAATCCGCTCACATTCACAATTCCGGTGATATGCATATCGCCTACCTCAGGCAGCTCTTTATTCACGCCGGCTCCAGGCTTGACCGGGCCGGATCCGACCTGGATAACGCCTACGCTTTTCAGTCGGCCAAGGCATGCGTCAATTCCGATAATATAGGGACGTACATGCGATTCTTTGATTTCCTTCAGTTTTTCCTCCAGATTAACGGCATGGATCGGATCATCCAGCGTTCCGTATACATGAAAGGGAGCCACAGCCTTTTCTTCCAGAAGTGTGCCGACAAGCGGACCCAATGAATCTCCGGTAGAGCGGTCAGTGCCGATGCAGACAAAAACGACAGGGCGTACACCGATGCCTGGGGGCATGAAATTTAAGAGTTCAGCGGCCAGCTTGTTTGCAGCATCCTGTTCATCATGGGCAACGCGGGCACTGCTGGCCTTTTTTTCAAATAAGTTCGTTCTTAAGTTCATTGGTTCCACTCCCTCATTATGGTAGTAACAGTATACGGAAAAATTTTGTAATCTATACATACCTGCATCAGTAAAAAGATAAACAGAGAATCATATGTTGGTATGCTTACTGACTGTCCGTACGATCCTTTAATGGGTTAAAGGCACTTGTGCAGGCGGGGAAGGTTTATAGGAAAAGGATTTCTGGGAAGGCACTCACATGTCAGACTGTAAAAAATTCTTGCAAATTGTTAAAATGGATTTAATTTTATAAGATAAGAAAGTATTATTTTGAATTTCGGCTGCTCGCTGCAGCTGCGCCTATGGCCTTGAGGTACAAGCTTGAGGCGGAATCTTGCAGACGTTTTTGCACGCCGCGGCATACTTATTTCGAGTCCTTCATTAAGGCGCTGGCGATTTTCTTATATAATTCACTAAAAGTAAGCGGGTGAAACCATGACTTCTACAGAAAAAATGCTTCAGGGAATTAAGGATCAGCTGTCCGATGAAAATATGTGGAGTGCCATTGGCCTTGGATTTTTGAAGATCATTGCCATTTTGATTGTATCAAGCCTGATCATCAGAATCGGCCGGGCGGCCATCCGAAAGGTCTTTGCCGTGCGGAGCCATTCTCCGCTGCGGATCAGCCACCGCCGGGAGGCTACACTGGTCAAACTGCTTGAAAATATCCTGACGTATGTGGTGTCTTTCATCATGATTATGATGATTCTCTCGACCTTGACGATTGATGTGGGTGCCCTCCTTGCAGGTGCCGGGATTGTGGGGCTTGCGGTCGGCTTCGGCGCTCAGAACCTTGTGAAGGATATCATCACCGGCTTTTTCATCATATTTGAAGACCAATTTTCGGTCGGAGACTATATCAGGGTCGACCAATTCGAAGGAACCGTAGAGGAAATCGGCCTCCGGACAACAAAAATTAAGAGCTGGACAGGTGAGCTTCACATCCTGCCGAACGGGAGCATCGTCCAGGTGACCAATTTCTCCCTTCATAACAGCGTCGCGTTTGTGGATGTGAGCATTGCGTATGAGGGGGATATCCAGAAGGCTGAGCAGGTGCTTAAGGACCTCCTGGAAACCCTGCCTGAAAAATATGAAGATATGGTCAAGACGCCCGAAATATTGGGCATCCAGAACCTGGCGGCATCAGATGTGGTTATCCGGGTGACGGCAGAGACAATGCCGATGAAGCATTTCTTTATTGCCCGTCAGTTGAGGAAGGAAATCAAGATGGCCCTCGATGCACATGGCATCGAAATTCCTTTCCCGCGCCTGGTCATGTATTCGCGCCAGGAAGAAAAGCCTGAAAAAAGCACGGGAAAAGCATAGGAGGAAAATAGCATGGAACCTAAAGAATATGGCCTGAATGATGTAGTAGAGATGAAAAAAGCCCATCCGTGCGGGGCCAACCGCTGGAAAATCATCCGCCTCGGCATGGATATCCGCATTAAATGCGAGGGCTGCTCGCACAGCGTCATGATCCCACGAAAAGAATTCAGCCGGAAAATGAAGAAAATCCTCGTGAAGCATGAAGAATAGTCATGCTTCTTTTTTCTGGAAGGGGATGGACTTGTCTTTTGCCCGGCAAATCTCTATAATTGTGGGAGGCTTGTCCAATTTTATGAAAACGAGAAACAGCCTTATAAAAATAGATTTCACCGTTTTTGAAATAGATGCTGAAATAAAAGTTGAGGAGTGACTGGCATGGCATTAACAGCTGGGATTGTAGGCTTGCCGAACGTTGGTAAATCTACATTATTTAATGCAATAACACAGGCAGGTGCGGAGTCTGCCAACTATCCGTTTTGTACGATTGACCCGAATGTGGGAATTGTTGAGGTTCCTGACCACCGCCTGAACAAGCTGACAGAGCTTGTTCAGCCGAAGAAAACTGTACCGACAACATTCGAATTCACAGACATCGCCGGAATCGTAAAGGGCGCCAGCAAAGGGGAAGGCCTAGGGAATAAATTTCTTTCGCATATCCGTGAAGTGGATGCAATCTGCCAGGTTGTCCGCTGCTTTGCTGATGACAATATCACACACGTATCCGGAAAGGTCGATCCGATTTCCGATATTGAAACCATCAACCTGGAGCTGATCCTTGCTGACCTGGAATCTGTTGAGAAGCGCATTGCCCGCGTCGGCAAAATGGCAAAACAGAAGGATAAGGAAGCTGTGGCAGAACTTGAAGTCCTCGAATTGCTCAAGGATGCGTTCGAGTCTGACAAGCCTGCCCGCACTGTGGAGTTCACAGAAGAGCAGCATAAAATTGCCAAGAACCTTCACCTCCTGACAATCAAGCCTGTCCTGTATGTAGCAAATGTGGGGGAAGATGATGTAGCAGATCCTTCTTCAAACGAATACGTCCAGAGCGTCAGGGATTTTGCAGAGAATGACAATGCGGAAGTGATTGTTGTCTGTGCGAAAATCGAATCTGAAATCGCCGAGCTTGAAGGCGAAGAAAAGCAAATGTTCCTTGAAGAGCTTGGCATCGAGGAATCCGGTCTTGACCAGCTGATCCGTTCTGCTTACCACCTGCTGGACCTTGCCACTTATTTCACGGCAGGAGTGCAGGAAGTCCGTGCATGGACGTTCCGCAAGGGCATGAAGGCGCCTCAGTGTGCCGGCATCATCCATACAGACTTTGAAAGAGGCTTCATCAGGGCAGAAACTGTCCACTATGATGACCTGCTGGAAGCTAAGACCATGGCCGCTGCGAAAGAAGCAGGAAAGGTCCGTCTTGAAGGAAAAGAGTATATTGTTAAAGACGGAGATATCATTCATTTCCGCTTTAATGTGTAATAAGTATGATGAGAGGCTCCCGCTTTTGGGGGCTTTTTTTTGTTTGACTGGGGAAGATGCAGGGGGCGTTGAATTTTGAGGCACTCTGTGAGGGGCAAGGGATGTCAGTGTGCCTCATGTAGGAGTTTTGAGGATCTCTGTGAGGGCTTGAGGAGTGTCAGAGTGCTTCATGTAGGAGTTTTGAGGAACTCTGTGAGGGGCTGAGGTGTGCCAGAATGCTTCATGTAGGAGTTTTGAGGCATTCTGTGAGGGGCTGAGGTGTGCCAGAATGCTTCATGTAGGAGTTTTGAGGAACTCTGTGAGGGGCTGGGGAGTGTCAGAGTGCTTCATGTAGGAGTTTTGAGGCATTCTGTGAGGGGCTGGGGAGTGTCAGAGTGCCTCATAGCATGCCGTGGCTGAACACCCCCATCCGCCTTTCAATGGTACAGCTCCGGGCGCTAGCCCCTCGAGTGTCGGGACTGAGCAAGCGCCCTCCGCCTTTCAAGGCTGATTAACAATAAATTTACATGGGATTCAAATGGCTGTTACACATTCTTTTTACAATGAAGTAGAAGAAAGCGCTAAAGGAGGATGTGTGATGAGCCGTGCAAGAGCCTGGATCCGAAGGCAGGATGAGCTGTGGTTTCAATATTGCAACAGCAGATCGGAGGCAGCTTTCATCCGTTTTTTTCAAATGTTGACCCATTTGGGCGGTGCGCGGTTTACGGTTGTCCTGCAGCTGGTTCTTATGCTGGCGGGCCCCCCTTCCCTTTTCAGGCCGGCAGCAGCTGCGTCACTTTCCCTTGCAGCAAGCCATCTTGCCGCAGTCCTGATCAAGCGGGCCGTTAAGAGGATCCGCCCCTTTCAGGTGCTTCCCGGCGTCCGTGTGCATGGATTTCGTTTCAAAGATCATTCTTTTCCGTCAGGGCATTCAACAGCCGTCTTTTCCCTGGCAGTTCCCTACAGCATTCTTTTCCCTCCATTCGCTCCCGCTTTATTGGCAGCTGCCGGTCTTGTCGCCCTTTCAAGGGTTGTGCTTGGCGTCCATTATCCTACCGATATTGCAGCAGGATCTCTGCTTGGCGCAAGTGCAGGCATCTTATTCGCAGCCATTGCCCAGTCATTTTAATATTGAGGAGGAATGAGAGTGAAGGTGGCGATTTTTTCTGATACCTTTTATCCCCAGATCAATGGGGTGGCTAACACGCTGAAGCGGCTCACAGACCATCTTGAGAAGCGGGATATAGAGTATATGCTTTTTATACCGGGACCCGCTGAGGGAATGTCCTATCCGAACGCAGCTGAGTTTCTGAGCATTCCTTTCTTTTTCTACCCTGAATGCAGAACGGCTGTGGCCAATCCCCGCAAAATAACGGAAAGGCTGCAGAAGTTTTCTCCCGATATCGTTCATATAGCCACTCCGCTGACAATGGGGCTTTATGGAATCCATGCGGCAAAAAAGCTGGGCATCCCGATCACCGGCTCCTATCACACCCATTTTGATCAATACTTAAAGCTTTATAAATGCCAATGGCTCTCCCCCCTATTCTGGAAATATATGAAATGGTTCCACCGTTCCTTCCAGCGCATATTCGTGCCGTCAAAAGATACGAAAACAATCCTTGAAGCCCAGGGGCTGCAGTCTGTATCGCTTTGGACACGCGGCGTTGACAGCCGGCTGTTTCATCCTGATCGAGATAAGGACGCAGCCAGGAAGAAATTTGGAATCAGGAGCCTCATATCCTCTTATATGCAGGCCGGCTTGCACTCGAAAAGGATCTTGGCACCCTGCTGAAGACAATGGGAAGCCTCCCGGAAGAAATCCGGGAGCGGGTGCACTGGCTGATCGTCGGCGACGGACCTGAGTTCCAGCCATTCGCAAAGGAATCTGCCGGCAGGGGCAATGTGACAATGACCGGATATGTCACAGGCGAAGAGCTGGCCGGCCTATATGCAGCAGCCGATTTGCTCGTCTTCCCCTCTCCTACAGAAACATTCGGAAATGTGGTCCTTGAAGCTCTCTCTTCCGGTACCCCTGCCATTGTGGCAGACAAAGGCGGTCCTGCGGAAATCATCTCGGAAGGCAGGACCGGCCGGATTTGCCCGGCAGGCAGCAGCGGGGAATTTGCGAGTGCGATACAAGAGCTGCTTGGAGATCCCGTAAAGCTCGCCAGCATGTCCCGGGAAGCGAGGAGCTATGCCGAACGGCAGTCATGGGATAAAATCATGGACCAGCTGCTGGCAGAATATAAAGAGATTGCATTTGAGGGCGAATACCGCTTCCGGAATTTGGGATAAAAGAATGGATATTGTCCAATTGAATATGATATGATGAATATACCTCGGAATGAGGTTTTTTCTTTTTGGAAGGGATAATTGCTTTCCTTCCGGATATATGCTATAATTTCAACTTGTGAGTAATGAATAGTTACTCCTTGCCCGAATGGGCCGCTTAGACCAAAAGGAGGTGTAATGAGATGAGAAAGTACGAAATCATGTACGTCATCCGTCCAAACATTGAAGATGAGGCTAAAAAGGCTCTAGTTGAGCGTTTTAACTCTATCCTGACTGATAATGGTGCGGAACTGACTGAATCAAAAGACTGGGGCAAACGCCGCCTGGCTTACGAAATCAACGATTTCCGTGATGGCTACTACCAGTTGATCCACCTGAATGCGGAAGCTGCTGCAGTGGACGAGTTCACTCGCCTTGCTAAAATCAGCGAAGATATCATCCGCCACATGGTTGTTAAAGACGAAAAGTAAGACTTGAAATAGAACAGTTTTAAATAAGGAAGGAGTTGATTCTGATGATGAACCGAGTTGTTCTTGTCGGACGTTTAACGAAAGATCCTGAGTTAAGGTACACGCCAAATGGAGTGCCCGTTGCTTCCTTCACACTTGCTGTTAACCGTACTTTTACGAATCAGCAGGGAGAAAGGGAAGCTGACTTCATCAACTGTGTGATCTGGCGCCGTCCAGCTGAAAACGTAGCAAACTTCCTCAAAAAAGGAAGCCTTGCCGGCGTTGATGGACGCCTTCAGACCCGCAGCTATGAGGGACAGGACGGCAAGCGCGTCTACGTTACAGAAGTAATGGCAGACAGCGTTCAGTTCCTGGAGCCGAGAAATGCTTCAGGCGGTGCCCCTAGCGGCGGCCGTAATGACGGAAACTATGGCGGTCCTTCAAGAGAACAGGATTTCCCATATGGAAATAATGATCAGAATCAGCGACAAAACAATAACCGCAATCAAGGATATACGCGCGTGGATGAAGATCCATTCGCAAATGATGGACAAATCGACATCTCTGATGACGATCTGCCATTCTGATCTCCTTGATTGGACGGGTACACACGATACTAAAACCAAAAGGAGGGAAATGACATGGCATTTGGAGGAGGACGCAGAGGCGGACGTGCAAAGCGCCGTAAAGTTTGCTACTTCACAGCAAACGGAATCACTCACATCGACTACAAAGATGTAGATCTTCTGAAAAAATTCATCTCTGAGCGCGGTAAAATTTTACCTCGCCGTGTAACTGGTACAAACGCTAAATACCAACGTAAATTGACTGTTGCTATCAAGCGTGCGCGTATCATGGCATTACTGCCTTACGTTTCAGGTGAATAATATATAATAAAAGAAGGGCGCCTTATGGGTGTCCTTCTTTTTTCATACATAGATGATTGTTTTGGATCTTTGAGGCCCACAGGATTCGGGTCATGCAGACGCTGCCGCAGGATGTGGCGTTTTTAGTCTGCGTTCCTTTATAAAGGATCCTCCGCATTTCGATTGTCCAGCTTCAAAGCCTAGCCCCTCGAGTCATAAGCCACACCAGAATTAAAGGCAAAGAACGCCTTTTATTCTGCCGCGTGTTATGCTTGTCGGCTCTGGGCAAGCCGCTGCCGCATTTCGATTTGTCCAGCTGCGGGGGCTAGCCCCTCGAGTCATAAGCCACTTCAGAATTGAAGCCAAAGAACACCTTCTATTCTGAAACGTCTTATGCTTGTCGGGGCTGAGCAAGCACCCTCCGCATTTCGAAAGGTTGAACCAAGCCTTCATACCCGATAAAATAGTAATAGGAATATGTCTTTGACCTGCTGCTGGATGCAGCTTAGTATAAAGAGAATTTGAGAGGTGAAGCAGTGAAGAATGTCCATAAGTTGACTTCGGGTGCAGTCATGCTGGCAGTGTTTGCTGTCCTGATGCTGCTGACCCTTTACGTCCCTGTCCTGGGGGTTGTCACAAATCTGTTTTTAGCAGCGCCGTTTATCTTATTTGCTGCAACGAATGATCGCAAAAGCTCGCTGGTCTTTTTGACAGGGGGCATCCTCATTTCGCTGATTGTCGGGACGATACTGGCGATTCCGCTTGCGCTGCTCTATGGTATAACGGGAACTGTAATTGGGGATTTTATCCGGGAGAAAAAGTCGCGGTTCAGCACGTATATGGCAAGCTCACTTGCCTTCCTGATCCTGCTGGTTGCCCAATACGGGATCGCGGTCCAGTTTTTTGAGCTGAATGTGATAAAAGAATCGTTTGATATCTTAAAGCAGTCTGTCGATAAGATTGTGTCTTTGATGGAAAATCTCGGCCAGCCGCTCGATGAAAAGATGAAGGATCAGCTTTACAGCGGCATTGGATTGACCGAGACACTCATTCCGAGCCTGCTGATTATGGCATCATTTATCAATGTCCTGATCCTCCAGGCAGTATCCCTTCCAATCGTGAACCGGTTTGGCGTGAATATGGAAAAATGGGGCCAGTTCCGGAATCTGTCCCTCCCGAAGAGTGTACTCTGGTATTATCTGATCACCATCATTGCGGCCCTCCTTCTGAAGCCGGAGGAAGGGACAGTCCTTTTTGATGCGTTTATAAATCTGAGTTTTATCCTGCAGCTGCTTATGATTGTGCAGGGGCTCTCGCTCGTCTTTTATTTCTGCCACATGAAAGGCTATCCAAGGGCCGTGCCGGTCATAGCCGCCGTCCTGAGCTTCATCCTGCCTTTTCTCCTTTATATTATCAGGATATTAGGTATAATTGACTTAGGATTCAATTTGAAAAAATGGTTAAAAGAAAAAGTCTGACACTACTGTAGGAGCTGAAAACATGCCATCGTATTTAGAAAAGCGATCCATCCGCTATCCGCTTTATTGGCTGATGGGAATAACAGTGGTGGTCCTTGGGATATTGGCATATTACAACTGGATCCTTGGCCTGGCAGGTGTGCTGCTGATTGTGCTGCCATTCTATTTCATTTTTATGATAGACTACCGCCAGCGCCGGGAAACAGAAGAGTATATATCAACACTCTCATACCGTGTCAAAAAAGTAGGCGAAGAAGCCCTGATGGAAATGCCGATCGGGATCATGCTCTTCAATGAAGAGCTGTATATCGAATGGACCAATCCATTCCTTGCTTCCTGCTTTGATGAAGATACACTGGTCGGAAGATCGCTTTATGATGCAGCAGAAACACTCGTCCCTTTGATCAAGCAAGAGGTGGAGTCTGAGATCATCACCCTCCACGAACGGAAATTCAGGGTCATACATAAGCCGGATGAACGGCTCCTGTATTTCTTTGACGTGACCGAGCAGACGGAAATTGAAAAGCTGTATGAAGATGAAAGGACCGTACTGGCCATCATCTTCTTAGATAACTATGATGAGCTGACACAGGGGATGGACGACCAGACGAGAAGCAGCCTCAACAATCTTGTCACCTCCCTCCTGAATAAGTGGGCGACGGACAATGGCGTCTTCCTGAAAAGGATTTCGTCTGAGCGCTTCATCGCGGTGTTCAATGAAAACATCCTCCAGCTGCTTGAAAGAGGAAAGTTCACGATCCTCGACGACGTCCGGGAAACAAGCTCGACCCAAAATGTCCCGCTCACCTTAAGCATTGGCGTCGGCTCCGGTGTCTCTTCACTGCCAGAGCTCGGTTCGCTGGCACAGTCAAGCCTTGACCTTGCCCTCGGCAGGGGGGGCGACCAGGTGGCCATCAAGCAGCCGAATGGGAAAGTCAAATTCTTCGGCGGCAAGACCAATCCTGTTGAAAAAAGGACGAGGGTCCGTGCAAGGGTGATTTCCCACGCATTGAAGGAATTGATCACTGAAAGCGATAAAGTGATCATCATGGGCCATAAAAGCCCGGATATGGACGCTGTAGGCGCTTCGATCGGCATCCTGAAGGTAGCTGAGATGAACCAGTGTGAAGGGTATGTGGTCATGAACTTTCAGGATATCGATACAGGCGTCCAGCGGATGATGAAGGAAATCCGCAAGAATGAGTCCCTCTTCTCGCGCTTTATCAGCCCTGAGGAGGCGCTTGAGATTGCGACGGATGATACCTTGCTTGTTGTGGTGGATACCCATAAGCCGTCCCTTGTCATCGAGGAGCGGCTGCTCAGCAAGATTGATCATGTGGTGGTCATTGACCACCACAGGCGCGGTGAGGAATTCATCAAGAACCCGCTGCTTGTCTATATGGAGCCGTATGCATCCTCGACAGCGGAACTTGTCACCGAGCTGCTTGAATACCAGCCAAAGAAAGGCCGGATCGAAATGCTCGAAGCCACCGCCCTTCTTGCCGGGATCATTGTCGATACGAAAAGCTTTACGCTCAGGACCGGTGCCCGAACCTTTGATGCCGCCTCCTATCTGCGCGGCCAGGGAGCGGATACCGTCCTTGTCCAGAAGTTCCTCAAGGAGGATGTCGACACCTATGTGAAGCGGGCCAAGCTGATTGAGACAGTATCCCTATACCGGGAAGGGCTGGCGATTGCAAAGGGGAACCCTGACCAGACATTCGATCAGGTGCTGATTGCCCAGACTGCCGACACCCTCCTGACAATGGATGGGATCGATGCTTCTTTTGTTATCTCCAAACGGGCAGATAATCTTGTTGGCATCAGCGCCCGCTCGCTCGGCGATGTGAATGTCCAGATCATCATGGAAAGCCTTGAGGGCGGAGGGCATCTCACGAATGCAGCAACACAGCTGACAGACATAACAGTCGATGAGGCGGAAGAGCGCCTTCATCAGGCTATAGATGATTACTTTGAAGGGAGACGGAAAGAATGAAAGTCATTTTCTTAAAAGATGTTAAAGGAAAAGGAAAAAAAGGTGAAGTCAAAAACGTGGCTGACGGCTATGCCCACAACTTCCTGCTGAAGCAGGGGCTTGCCATTGAAGCGAATCAGGCGAATATCAGCACACTGAGCGCACAGAAAAAGAAAGAAGAAAAGGTTGCTGCCAATGAACTGGAAGAAGCGAAAGAGCTTAAAGAAAAACTTGAAAAGATTACAGTAGAATTTTCAGCAAAATCAGGTGAAGGCGGAAGATTGTTCGGCTCCATCACAAGCAAGCAGATTGCTGAAGAGCTTAATAAAAAGAACGGCATCAAGATTGACAAGCGCAAAATCGAGCTCAGCGATGCGATCCGCACGCTCGGCTATACAAAGGTTCCTGTAAAGCTTCATACTGAAGTAACTGCTACATTGAATGTCCATGTAAAAGAAGTAAACTAATTTTGGAAGTTCCATTTACAGATAAACATGTTAAAATATAAGAGTTGAGAGAAATGTGGTCGGTGCCAAGCTGATCACATTTTTCCTGCTTAATCGGCCTTTTTTTGTGAATTCAATGGATTTTTGCATAGATTTTTAATAGATATAAAGATAGATAGGCATTAAGAGGGAGTTGGAATAGATGAGTGATCTGTTTGCAGACAGGCTGCCCCCGCAGAATATAGAAGCGGAGCAGGCTGTGCTCGGTGCCATTTTCCTGGAGCCGGCATCTTTGACGCTGGCATCTGAGATGTTGATCCCGGAAGATTTCTACCGGGCAGCCCACCAGAAAATTTACAACATGATGCTTAAGCTGAATGACGAAGGAAAGGCTGTTGACCTTGTCACTGTAACCGAGGAGCTGGCAGCTGCCAAGCTGCTGGAGGATACAGGAGGCGTCAGCTACCTGAGTGAATTGGCAGGCTCTGTGCCGACAGCGGCCAATATTGAATATTATGCGCGGATCGTCGAGGAGAAATCGCTTCTCAGAAGATTGATCCGGACGGCGACAGGCATCGCCCAGGACGGCTACTCCCGTGAGGACGAGGTTGAAGTTCTGCTCGGCGAGGCGGAAAAGAACATTCTTGAGGTGGCCCAGCGCAAAAATGCCGGCGCCTTTCATAATATTAAAGATGTGCTTGTGCGCACCTACGATAATATTGAAGTCATGCACAACCGCAAAGGGGATATCACGGGGATTCCAACGGGATTCGCCGAACTGGATAAAATGACTGCCGGTTTCCAGCGGAATGACCTGATCATTGTGGGCGCCCGTCCATCGGTTGGTAAAACAGCCTTTGCCCTGAATATCGCGCAGAATGTTGCCACCAAAACGAATGAAAACATCGCGATTTTCAGTCTTGAGATGGGTGCAGAGCAGCTTGTTATGCGTATGCTCTGCGCTGAAGGCAATATTGACGCCCAAAGGCTCAGGACCGGCTCACTGACAGATGATGACTGGGGCAAGCTGACGATGGCGATGGGAAGCCTCTCAAACGCAGGAATCTTCATCGATGACACGCCGGGTGTAAGGATCACCGAAATCCGTTCCAAGTGCCGCCGCCTGAAGCAGGAGCACGGCCTTGGCATGATCCTGATCGACTATCTGCAGCTGATCTTAGGAAGCGGCCGCTCCGGCGAGAACCGACAGCAGGAAGTATCGGAAATTTCCCGTTCCCTGAAGGCGCTCGCCCGTGAGCTCCAGGTTCCTGTCATCGCCCTGTCCCAGCTCTCCCGTGGAGTGGAGCAGCGCCAGGATAAGCGCCCGATGATGTCCGACATCCGTGAATCGGGAAGCATCGAGCAGGATGCCGATATTGTGGCATTCCTGTACCGTGACGATTATTATGATAAAGAATCAGAAGACAAGAACATCATTGAAATCATTATTGCCAAGCAGCGTAACGGCCCGGTCGGTACTGTCCAGCTGGCGTTCGTGAAGGAATATAATAAATTCGTCAATCTCGAGAAGAGGTTCGATGACTCAGGCATGCCGCCTGGTGCGTAAAGCCGCAGTTCTGTACTGCGGCTTTTTTCTGTGGAAAAAAGAATAGGACCTTCCTCATATGCAAAAACTAAAGGATAGCCTACAAAAAATTTTACGAACGTATTTTTATGATTTCTTTAAAAATGTTCGTGTTTCATTGACTTTTATCGCTTTCCCTTGGTAAAATTAGAGTTGTTTGAAGAACGGATACATATTTACACTCTTTGGAGGTGCTTTATAAATGTCATCAGTCGTTGTAGTTGGAACTCAATGGGGAGATGAAGGAAAAGGAAAGATTACAGACTTCCTTTCAGAAAATGCTGAAGTGATTGCCCGCTACCAGGGAGGAAATAATGCCGGCCATACCATCAAGTTTGGCGGAGAGACATACAAGCTTCATTTGATTCCATCCGGAATTTTTTATAAAGAGAAAAACTGTGTCATTGGAAACGGCATGGTTGTAGATCCGAAAGCCCTGCTCAAGGAGCTTGCGTATCTGCATGAAAGAAATATCACAACCGACAATCTGCGCATCTCAAACCGCGCGCATGTGATTCTCCCTTACCACCTGAAGCTGGATGAAGTGGAAGAGGAAAGAAAAGGCGCCAACAAGATCGGCACCACAAAGAAGGGCATCGGGCCTGCGTACATGGATAAAGCTGCCCGGAACGGCATCCGCATCGCCGACCTTCTTGACCGTGAAGTGTTTGAAGAGAAGCTGCAGCGCAATCTTGAAGAAAAGAACCGCCTGCTGGAGCGCTTCTATGAAACAGAAGGCTTCAAGCTTGAGGATATTCTTGAAGAGTATTATGAGTATGGCCAGCAGATCAAGCAGTATGTGTGCGACACGTCTGTTGTGCTGAACGATGCCCTTGATGAAGGCCGCCGTGTTCTGTTTGAAGGAGCACAGGGCGTTATGCTCGATATCGACCAGGGGACATACCCGTTTGTTACTTCTTCCAACCCGGTTGCGGGCGGCGTAACGATCGGTTCAGGAGTCGGCCCCACGAAAATCAAGCATGTTGTCGGCGTATCCAAAGCCTACACAACACGTGTCGGTGACGGACCGTTCCCGACTGAGCTTGATAATGAGATCGGCAATAGAATCCGCGAGGTTGGCCGCGAGTATGGTACAACTACGGGCCGTGCACGCCGTGTCGGCTGGTTTGACAGTGTTGTTGTCCGCCACGCCCGCAGGGTCAGCGGCATCACTGATCTGTCCCTGAACTCTATTGATGTTCTGACAGGCATCGAAACGCTGAAAATCTGTGTTGCTTACCGCTATAAAGGCGAAGTGATCGAAGAATTCCCGGCGAGCCTGAAGGTGCTTGCTGAATGTGAGCCTGTGTATGAAGAGCTCCCAGGCTGGACTGAGGACATCACTGGCTGCAAGTCGCTGGATGAGCTTCCGGCCAATGCCCGCCACTACCTCGAAAGAGTTGCCCAGCTGACAGGCATTCCATTGTCCATCTTCTCTGTCGGCCCGGACCGCTCACAGACAAATGTTGTCATGAGCCCTTGGCGCCAGAATTAATAGTTGAAGCCCTCGTTATGGGGGCTTTTTTTCATGGAAAGGTTTAGGATGGGGACATTCAGATCTTTTTTGTTAAGAGTAATTAAAAATTTCAGGAGCCTCTGTTTATTGGAGTGGAAGGCACGTAGACTCCTCATAAAATGCATGCGCATTTTCTTCGTGCGATGTGATTTCGGGGAAGAGGATTCAACATCCTGCGGGATTGCAGCGGCAATGCTGAGAACCCGCAGACGCGGAGCGGTGAGGAGGCTCAGCGTCGCCCCGCGGAAAGCGAAGTGCCTGGAACGGAAATGAACAGACCACATATGGACGCTATCACTCTACCCACATTTTGACGAACCAATCTATTTTCCCCTATGATTAGCATACATAAGAAGATTTTGTCAGGGGGGATAGTATGAACATTCTGGTTGTTGAGGATGATCGGACGATAGCGGCGGGGCTGGAGTATTCTTTGCAGAATGAGAAATATGGTACATTCGTATGCCATGATGCCGCGGGGGCGCGGGAATTGATCAGGACGAAGCTGGATGAGATTGATCTTTGCCTGTTTGATCTGGGGCTGCCGGATGGAAGCGGGTATGATTTGTGCTCACTTGTGAAAAAGCAGAGCGATCTGCCTGTCATTTTTCTCACGGCAATGGATGAAGAAGTGAATGTGGTAATGGGACTGGATATGGGGGCTGATGATTATATCACGAAGCCATTCCGGGTCCGCGAGCTGCTGTCGCGCATCAGGTCGGTGCTGCGCCGCTATGATAAGCAGGACAGGCAGACTGTCACCTTCCAGGCAATCACGGTTCATACCGGCGAAGGGAAGGTCTATAAGCATGGAGAAGAGATCCAGCTGACGGCCCTGGAGTACCGCCTCCTCCTGATCTTTGCGAACCATAAAGGGCAGGTGCTGACGAGGAGCCAGCTGCTCGATAAAATCTGGGACGTTGCCGGCGATTTTGTGAACGATAATACACTGACCGTCTACATAAAGCGGCTAAGGGAAAAGCTCGAGGACGATCCGCAAAAGCCTTCCATCATCAAGACCGTCCGCGGTCTCGGCTATAAGGCAGGCGACTGAGATGCTGCGGAACAAAGAATTCAGGACCTTTTTGTTCACAAGCATCGGCCTTGCAGTTCTATGTGTGCTGCTATCCTCCCTTTTATCCTGGCAGGCAGCCCTGGCAGCAGGGACGGCCTCTATCCTCCTTTTAGCTGCCTTTTTAATTTTCACTTCCTGGCGCTACCGTGAGATTGAAAAGCTTTCACGCTATCTAAGGAGGATCAGCAGCGGAGATTATATGCTCGATGTCCGGGATAATCATGAGGGCGAACTCAGCATTCTGAAATCGGAGATCTATAAGGTGACCATCAGGCTCTCAGAGCAGGGCGCCCTCCTGCAGGAAGATAAAACGAAGCTGACAGATGCGATTTCAGATATATCACATCAATTGAAGACCCCGCTTACCTCGATGATGGTCATGTCAGACCTGCTGAGTGATATGTCGCTTGCGGATGATAAGCGAAAAGAGTTTACCCGCCGCATTCAGGTGCAGCTGGAAAGAATCGAATGGCTGGTTTCCTCCCTTTTGAAGCTTTCAAAAATTGACGCTGGCACTGCCCTTTTTAAAACAGAAAGAGTGAATGTCCCGCAGCTGATTAAGGAGGCTGTTGAGCCGCTTCTGATTCCCATCGAGCTCAAAGAACAGGAGCTTCAGGTCAGAGGGGCAGAGGGCGTCTTCTTCACCGGCGATCATAATTGGACGAAGGAAGCATTGATCAATATCATTAAAAACAGCATCGAACATTCCAGTGAAAAAGGGCGTATCAGCATCAGCTGCAGCCAAAATCCGCTCCTTACCGAAATTATTATCGAGGATAATGGCAAGGGCATCCTAGAAGAAGATCTTCCCTACATTTTCAAGCGCTTTTACCGGGGCAAGAATGCCTCGGAAGACAGCGTTGGCATTGGGCTGGCCATGGCATACGGGATCATGAAAAGGCAGGGCGGAGATATTGAAGTGGCCAGTAAAAAGGGTGTCGGAACAAGATTTACGCTGAAGTTTTACCACCAGGTCATTTAGCAGATGACTAAACTGTCACTTTAGAGTCACGCTAGAGTCATTTTCGCCAGATATACTGAACCTATCAAATCATTGGAGGCTCTAGCATGGAAATCTTGAAAATTGAGAATCTGTCTAAAGTGTACGGAAGCGGAGATACTGCTGTAAAGGCATTGGATGACGTATCTTTTAGTGTCAATAAAGGAGAATTTGTCGCGATCATCGGCCCATCGGGATCCGGGAAATCCACCCTCCTTCATATGCTCGGCGGGGTGGACCGCCCTACAGGAGGCCGTGTGCTGGTCGATAACACTGATATTTACAAACTGAATGAAACACAGCTCGCCATCTTCAGGAGAAGACAGATCGGACTGATTTACCAATTTTACAATCTGATCCCGATCTTGAGTGTTGAGGAAAATATCACGCTCCCAATGCTGCTTGACGGCCAGAAGGTCGACCGGGGGCAGCTTGAAGAAATTGTCGGGATCCTTGGACTGCAGAATCGCCTGTCTCATCTTCCAAACCAGCTGTCCGGCGGGCAGCAGCAGCGCGTGTCCATCGGCCGTGCCCTTATCAGCCGTCCGGCCATCATGCTTGCTGACGAGCCGACCGGGAACCTGGACAGCCGAAACAGCGGTGAAATCATGGAGCTTTTAAAAATGTTCAATAAAACTTATAAGCAGACACTGATTGTTATCACCCATGATGAGCGGATCGCGATGCAGGCTGACCGGGTCATTTCCATTGAAGACGGTAAGGTTGCGAAAAATGAGGTCATCCGGCCATGAATATCATAAACAAGCTGACATTGCGGCATTTGAAAAAGAACAGGAGAAGGACACTTGTCACGATTATCGGCGTCATCATCTCAGTCGCCATGGTTTCGGCGGTTTCCACCCTGTTTGTCTCCTTCCTCGGGATGATGAAGCAGGAAGCTATCCAGAATTCCGGGGATTGGCATGTCATCTACCGTGATGTGTCAGAAAGCCAGATGGAAGCGATACGAAAGGACGAGCAGACGGAAAAGCTGTTTTTCACAAGGGACAGGGGATATTCATCGCTTGAAAATCCCTCCAATAAAAATAGGCCTTATCTTTTTATCAAGGAATTCGATTCAGAGGGAATGGAGCACTTCCCTGTTGAATTGAGTGAAGGGCGCCTTCCAAAAAAGGAGAACGAAGTCCTTTTTCCAAAAGAAATCGTGGAAAAGCAGAATTACCAAATAGGCGATGAAATCACTCTTGAAATTGGGGACCGGCATATCCCAAATGATGACCGCTCTTTTGGCCAGGGGGATTATCTGCAGTACGATGAAACAGAAGTAATTGAAACATTAAGCAAAAAAGAGGAAGGCATCTTTACAATTGTCGGTACGATGGAGCGTCCGGAATGGGAGCCATACTCCGCACCCGGCTACACAATCGTTAGCTATATGGAGCAGGATCCCTTTAAGGGCGGAGCAGCTGATATCGGTGTAACGGTGAAAAAGGTGAACCGGTCGCTCTACGAGCATGCCAAAGAGCTGGCCGAAAAAAATGGAATTACTAAAGTCAGCTTCAATAGCGAACTGCTTCGTTATTATGGGGTGACCGATAGTGATAATCTGGCTATCACGCTTTATTCTCTTGCAGCTATTATCATATTAATTATTATCATCGGTTCGGTATCCCTGATCTATAATTCATTTGCCATCAGCGTCTCCGAGAGGGCCCGCCATCTCGGAATGTTATCCAGTGTCGGTGCGACCAAAACACAAAAACGGAATTCTGTCTTCTTTGAAGGGGCGGTAATCGGGGTGATATCCATCCCGCTTGGACTGCTGGCAGGAATCGGCGGCATCTTTGCAACCTTTCTGGTAATGAATCGGACCTTTGGCGATACCCTGCGGATAGACGATGGACTGACCTTAACCGTGACACCCATGTCCATCCTGCTTTCTTGCCTGATCTCGATTCTGACGATTTTCATCTCCACCTATATGCCGGCGAGGAAGGCTTCAAAGGTCTCTGCCATCGACGCCATCAGGCAGAGCCAGGATGTGAAGCTGACCGGCAAAGCGGTAAAAACGTCCAGATTGGTCAGGAAAATCTTCGGCCTTGAAGCAGAAATTGGTTTGAAGAATCTGAAACGGAATAAAAGAAGATATCAAGTGACAGTGTTCTCGCTGGTTATCACGATTGTTCTTTTCCTGGCAGTTTCCTATTTTACTGCAAACCTGAAGCAGTCGATTACGATGACACAGGTGAACTATAACTATGATGTACAGATATACAGTTCTGAAGATCAGGCAGCCCTTGAACCTTATATGAATCTAAATTATGTGAGTGATGCTTCCTTAATGGAGGAGGCCTATTTTTCAACATGGATCAATGAGTCAGAGCTGCCGGATGAAGTGAAGGCGCAGGAATATTATGAAGATATGCTCCAGGGTGGGAAATATCCTTATTCTCTCGTGCTGCATGGAATAGATGAGAAGAGATTTAAAACATATGCTAATAAGATCGGAGCCGATGTGAATGAGCTCCAGGATAAAGTAATCATCCTTAATAAATTTGTGTACGAAGACGTACAGACGGGGAAAAAGATTGAAACTGGCGGAATCAACGGAAAGCCTGGAGATAAGCTGGATCTGTATCTCCCAGAGGAGAACAGTCCATTTCAATCCCTTGAAATCGGCTTTGCTGCTGTAGAGGCGCCGATGGGCATCCTGCCGCTAGGCAATTATGAAGTTCATCTCCTGATGCCTCAGAAGCAGTTCGAACAGCTGAAGCAGAATAGTGCAGAGACTTCTTATTCCTTGTTCCTGGACAGCTCAAAGCCTGAAGAAATGCAGGATCAGCTTGATCAGATCGAGTCAGAAAATCTTATGATCCAGAATGTCTATCAAAACCGTGAACGGGATGAACAGATGGTAACGTTCATGTCAGTTTTCACCTACGGCTTCATCACGCTGATTTCCGCCATTTCAATTGCGAATATCTTTAACACCATTTCAACGAGCATTGCGCTCAGGGGCAGGGAGTTCGCCATGCTGAGATCAATCGGGATGACACCGAAGGGCTTTAATAAAATGATCAACTATGAAAGCATCTTTTATGGACTCAAGGCCCTGCTGTACGGGCTTCCGATCTCACTCGGTGTTATGCTGCTCATGTATTGGTCATTGCAGAATACATTCCAATACTCATTCGCCGTACCATGGATAAGTGTTCTGATCGCCATCGCTGCGATTTTCATCATCGTGAGCGCCGCCATGCTTTACTCGATTCAAAAGGTGAAAAAGCAGAACATTATTGATGGCCTGAAGCAGGAAAATATCTAAAAATATATGCCTCTCCAGTGCAAAAAGGAGAGGCATATGTTTGCTTTCAGCTGAGAATGGTATACAGATAGAGTCGGCATTCTAGCTTGCAAAATATTTTTTAAAAAATAAGTTGCAATAGATTTAGAATCTATGATATTATAAAAAGCGTCGTCACAAGAGACAACATATTGAGAGCCATTAGCTCAGTCGGTAGAGCATCTGACTTTTAATCAGAGGGTCGAAGGTTCGAGTCCTTCATGGCTCACCATTTTACTCCAATGGCCCCTTGGTCAAGCGGTTAAGACACCGCCCTTTCACGGCGGTAACACGGGTTCGAATCCCGTAGGGGTCATCGGCATTTGGCTGGTCGGCAAGTAGCTGGCAAGGACGGCTTTCTTGCTGACTGCCATATACATAATCTAGTGGTTTCATTTGAGAGAGTAGTTTCCTTTTTAAGAGTGGTCCCGTGGTGTAGCGGTTAACATGCCTGCCTGTCACGCAGGAGATCGCGGGTTCGATTCCCGTCGGGACCGCCATTTATATAGATTCTTTTTAAAGTGGTTTGGAAGAATAACTTAATATGGCTCAGTAGCTCAGTCGGTAGAGCAGATTGCTACCTTCCCTGAAAAGCTTCTGCGGCAATCTGCGAGGAAGTTCGCGAGAACCTTCCGAGCAAAGGACTTAAGCAATACATATTTTAGGAATTAAATATTATTATGGCTCAGTAGCTCAGTCGGTAGAGCAAAGGACTGAAAATCCTTGTGTCGGCGGTTCGATTCCGTCCTGAGCCATCCCGTGAAGAGAGAGTATACCTTGTATGCTCTCTCTTCTTTTTTTGTTACGGTTTTGTAATATACCCCGCCCCCTTTTATGGAAGAGATAAGACAAATAGCGGGCACAAAGCTTGAAGGTATAGGGATTTATGCCTATCTGCGAAAAAAAGATGTATTTGTAATAAAATGTAAGATTTTATACAATTTTATTACAATGCTGAGACAAGTCCAGGCCCCAGCTTGTTTTATGGTACATTATAGTGGCGTCAAAATAGTACAAAACGAACAATGGTAGATACATAGAACTATGAATATAGATTTGTTTGTTTCCGAAGTCTAGGGGGATCCATTTTACAATGAAGAACTGGGGAAATAGGTTAACAGCATTATCAGGTGCTATGAAAGCCAAAGTGAATAAAGGCAGGAAGTCGGCAATTGCATTGACAGCAGCAGCGGTTTTGGCCGCAGGAGGCACACATCCTGCCGCTGCAGACAGTGAGCAGCTGACAACGGTCTATTATGTATATATTGACGGGAACTACGCCGGTACGGTCCTTGATAAGGAGAGTATTCAATCCAAAGTCGCTCAGCAGGTGGAGAAGGCCCAGGAATCTTATGACTATGAATTGTCTGCAGGGGCTGATATCAGTTACATCCCTGAGCAGGTGTTCAATACAAATATCAAGACAGAAGAAAGCCAGGTGCTGGAGGAAGTGGCGGAAGTCGGCGTCAGCACAGAGGCAGCAGGAATTGTAATTGATGGAGAGACAGCTTTTTATCTGGAAACGATGGAAGAAGCAGAAGCTGTTCTTGAGAAATTCAAACTTCAATATGCCAGCGAGAAAGAGCTGGATGGATTAGAAGCGTATAAACAAGCTGAAGAGAGCAAAGAAACCCTTCCGCCGCTTGAGAAAAATGAAGAGCGGCTGACAAAGGCCGCCATGTCTGAAGAAGTGAAGGCAGAGGAAATGAAGGCTGATCCAAAGCTGATCCTGTCAGAGGAAGAGGCATTAAAGCTTTTAAATAAAGGAACATTGGAAGAAAAGAAATATACAGTCCAGGAAGGCGATGTGCTCGGCAAGATTGCCGCTAAGCATGATTTGGATCTTAATAAGCTCCTTGCTCTCAATCCCGGGATGAAGGAAGACAGCATCGTTAAGGTGGGCCAGGAAGTCAATATAACAGTTCTGGAGCCGATGATCCACGCGGTTATTGAGAAAGAGATATATAAGAAGGAAAAAATCGCATTTGAAAAAGAGGTCATTGAAGACAGCTCGATGTTCAAGGGCGATACGAAGGTGAAGCAGGAAGGCAAGGACGGCGTTAAAGGGGTGACCTACAAGATCACTGAACAAAATGGCGTGCCTGTCCGAAAGGCGGCTATTTCTGAAAAAGTGCTTGAAGAGCCTGTGAAAGAGATTGTCATCAAGGGTACGAAGGTCATTCCATCCCGCGGCGACGGCAGCTTTGCCTGGCCAGCGGACGGCGGGTATATTTCCAGCAAGCTTGGCTACCGCTGGGGCAAAATGCATAAAGGAATTGATATCGCACGGCCGAGCAGCCGGACGATCAGCGCAGCAGACAACGGTAAAGTCGTGTCAGCCGGAATGACTGGTGACGGCTATGGAAAAAAAGTCATCATCGACCACCAGAATGGATACAGGACGCTATATGCCCACCTCGATTCAATCGATGTAAAGATTGGGCAGACTGTCCCTAAAGGAACAAAGATCGGCATGATGGGCTCAACTGGCGATTCTACCGGCGTGCACCTTCATTTTGAAGTGTATAAGAACGGAAGCTTGCAGGATCCATTGAAGTATGTGAACCGATAGGAGGAAGTCTCTAGTGTGAATGCTAGAGACTTTTTCTATAGGCAGGGAGGCAGCAGGGGCAGGCACTTGAAAGGGATACGGATCGACATCTTCCAAAAATTGCATAACCTAGGAACAACCCGTTCATCGCTATTAGATGAATTCCGGCGCATAACATGGTAAAGTAAAATAGAGAACTTATGTTTTGATGAACAATGAAAAATAATAGATATATGATAGATAATCTGCTTCTTAAAGGAGAATGGGTATGGATAAGAAGATATTGGTTGTAGACGATGAAAAGCCGATTGCGGATATACTGCAGTTCAATTTGAAAAAGGAAGGCTATGAGGTGCATTGCGCTTATGACGGCAATGAGGCGCTCGAGAAGGTGGAAGAGGTCAAGCCTGATCTGATCCTGCTTGATATCATGCTGCCGCAGCGCGATGGCATGGAGGTATGCCGCGAGGTGCGGAAGAAGTATGAAATGCCGATTATCATGCTGACGGCCAAGGATTCAGAAATTGATAAGGTGCTCGGCCTTGAGCTTGGCGCTGACGATTATGTGACAAAGCCGTTTTCGAACCGGGAGCTTATCGCCCGTGTGAAGGCGAACTTGAGAAGGCACCAGCAGATTGCTGCAAAAGCCGGGGAAGAGGAAGAGACGAATGAGATTGCGATCGGTTCCCTTGTCATCCACCCGGATGCCTATGTGGTTTCCAAACGCGGTGAGACAATCGAGCTGACACATCGGGAGTTTGAACTGCTGCACTACCTGGCCAAGCATATTGGACAGGTCATGACACGTGAGCATCTGCTTCAGACCGTATGGGGCTATGATTATTATGGGGATGTCCGTACCGTCGACGTTACGGTAAGGCGCCTGCGCGAAAAGATTGAAGACAACCCGAGCCACCCGACCTGGATTGTAACAAGAAGGGGAGTAGGCTATTATTTGAGGAATCCGGAACAGGAGTAAAGAGCCATCATGAAAAAAGTCGGTTTTTTCCGTTCGATTCATCTGAAGTTTGTTTTAATTTATGTGCTGCTGATTATCATTGCTATGCAGATCATCGGAGTGTATTTTGTCGGCCAGCTTGAGAAGACGCTGCGAAGCAATTTCCAGACAGCGATCGAGGAAAGAGTCGACCTGCTATCAGTCTATTTGGAAGAAATCATTACCAAGGAACGGCCTGCCGGCGAGGACCTGCCGACAAAGGAAGAAGAGGTCCAGCGTATTCTGCGTGACTATACTTCCAAGGATATTATTGAGCTCCGGGTCATTGACGGTGAAACACAGAAAGTCCTTGGTTCCAATAAAGATGGGTATGTAAATCAGAAGGCTGTAGATGCACTCACGACTTCAGCCCTGGCCACACGGGCCCCCAAAAGTGATGAGTATACAGATCAGAGCCTTGGGAACCGCAGGGTCTGGGTCCTTGCTTCGCCGGTAAAATCGGCCAATGAAGAAGTCGTCGGTGTGGTATATGTAAAGGCAGATATCGAAAATGTCTTTGAACAGAAGAACCAGATCAACAGCATTTTTGCATCAGGCATCATCATTGCTCTTGCAATCACTGCCTTGCTCGGCATCCTGCTCGCACAGACGATCACGCGGCCGCTGTCTGATATGAGGCGGCAGGCATTGGCAATGGCAAAAGGGAATTTCTCCCGCAAAGTTAAAGTGTATGGCTATGATGAGATCGGGCAGCTGGCCATCACATTCAACAGTCTGACGAAGAAGCTGCAGGAAGCCCAGGCTACTACAGAAGGGGAGCGCCGCAAGCTGTCTTCAGTCCTTTCCTATATGACCGACGGCGTAATTGCGACCGACAGGCGGGGACGGGTTATCCTGATCAATGAACCGGCTGCAAAAATGCTGAATGTTCCACGTGAAACAGTGCTGTCGAGCCCGATTGTGAATCTGCTCGGCCTTGAGGAAGATTATACGTTTGAAGAGCTGCTTGCTGAAAGGGAGTCCGTCATCCTGGATTATAGTACAGAGACAACTCCATATGTGCTCCGCGCCAATTTTTCTGTTATTCAAAAAGAGACAGGCTTTGTTAATGGACTTATTACTGTATTGCATGATATTACGGAACAGGAAAAAATTGATTTGGAGCGCCGGGAGTTTGTGGCGAATGTATCCCATGAATTGCGGACACCGCTGACGACGATGAGGAGCTATCTTGAAGCGCTGGCGGAAGGGGCTATGCATGATGAAGATATTGCCCCCCAATTCCTTAATGTGACAAGGACAGAAACAGAGCGGATGATCCGGATGGTCAATGACCTTCTTCAGCTTTCAAAGCTGGACAGCAAGGATTACCGCATGAAGAAGGAATGGGTCAATTTTGTCGACTTCTTTAACCGGATCATCGACCGGTTCGATTTTTCAAAAGAGCAGAATGTGACCTTCCAGCGCAATCTGCCGGAGCATGCGGCATTTGTGGAAATTGATGAGGACAAGCTTACACAGGTTGTTGATAATATCATTTCGAATGCGCTGAAATACTCACCTGAAGGCGGACAGGTCTCTTTTAACATCGTCGAGCAGGAGGAGCAGCTGCTTATCAGGATTTCCGACCAGGGCGTCGGGATTCCGAAGGACAATCTGGATAAAGTATTCGAACGGTTTTACAGAGTGGATAAAGCTAGAACGAGAAAGCTTGGCGGCACCGGCCTCGGGCTTGCCATTGCCAAAGAGGTTGTGGAAGCCCATGACGGCAAGATATGGGCAGAAAGTACAGAAGGAAAAGGCACGACCATTTCCTTTACGCTTCCTTTCGTTCGTTCTGATGAGGATGATTGGGAATGACCTATGAAGATATTAAATCAATAATATTGGCAGTTCTTGTGTCAGGGAGCATTCTGCTGACATGGAGCCTCTGGACCTATCAGCCTACTTCCGAACAGCTTGGCGAGGAAAATACCGTTCAGGAAGTCGAGCTGGAGGCAAAGAAAGATGTCGGGGACCTCATCGAGCCGAATATGGCCCTGTTCCATTATGAAGACAGCCAGCATCTTGGCACCCTTTCCGCCGAGGAAACAGAAAAGCTTCTTACTGAAATTAAAAAATGGAACTTTGATGATTTTTCGGATATAACAGACGAAGTCGGGAATATAGACCTCTTTGTGCAGGAAGCAGGCCATGCTGAAATCATATACCCGGGAATCACGCCGATGAATCTTTATAAAGAGATCCTGCAGATTAAGGACAGACGGCTGGAGAATATTTACTTCAATAAGATGGTCATAGACATGCAAACTGGACAAAAAAGCGGAATCGTCTACTTTGTCGATACGGAAAGAGGAAGGGTGTACAAAACGGGTGTTGGGCTTTCGAATATCCAAAATTTTAACACCAGGTTCTACCGGCTGGCGAGTGCTTCAACCAATCCTGCTTTTGCCCGCTATGCTCCTTTTGATACCGGGAAGAAATTGATTTTCATACCGGAAAACAAAGTGGAGATGCCGAGATACAGCTTTTTATCGGAAGAGTATGAATCTGAAAGATTTAAGGAAGCATTATTCGACGATCTGGATTCTGTCCAGAAAAGCTATCTTGGGACCGGGGAGGAATTCACAAATGAATCCAGCCTGCTGAGGATCGACCAGAATAAGGTTGAATTCAAGAATCCTACCCCTGAGGATAATGAAAGCCTCAGCCCTGACAATCTGCTGAAGAAAAGCATCAATTATGTGAATGCCCATGGCGGCTGGACTGATAATTACCGCTATGTCCGGATGGATGAGAATAAACACCAGGTGTTTTTCCGGATCTACCGCAATAATTACCCGGTGTTCAGCGAGGATCTGAATCTGTCGGAGATCCAGCTCCGCTGGGGCGGCAGTGAAATCCTTGCCTATTTCCGGAACAATTTCAAACTGGCAAACCTGATAAGTTCTGCTGATGTTACGCTGAGATCAGGCCCGGAGATCCTCGACTATCTGCAGAAGAAAGAGGATTTTGAAGCCGGAAAGCTTGAGGATATCACGCTCGGCTATCAGCTTGATAAGAAATCAAAAACGGAGCTGATCCAGCTTGAGCCTTCCTGGTTTTATAAATACGAAGGCAAGTGGCAGCAGATCAGCACATTTGAACCGGGAGGGAACGATTATGGATTGGAGCAGAATTAAAACGATCTTTATCCTGACCTTCCTCATCCTGGATATCTACCTGGTCTATGAATACTCCCAGCTTCGCATGAACGGCAGCCAGGCGCTTCCGCAGGACAAGCTGGAGAACAGCTTCAAGAGTGCCAATATCAAGTTTGAAGCTGACATACCAAAAGGTGAAGTGCGGGACGGCAACCTGACCGCGGTTTCGAAGAATTTTGCAGAAGAGAACCTGGAAGAGCTGAAGGAAACGATCCTGAAGGACCAGGATATCTCCACCCTTGAGGAAAATGCCCTGAACTCGACATTAAACAAGCCATTTAAGGTCGGCAAGGACTTCAATCAGGCGGAACTTGATAAGTTCGTCAGGCAAAACATCTATGAAGGCGATAAATACGGTTTCTGGGAAAAAAGCGATGACAGCAATAAGATTACCTATTATCAGAAGTTTGAAGGAAAATTCCTCTACAAGAATGTAAATGGGGAGCTCACCTTTTACTTGAATGCCGACCAGGAAATTGTTACCTACAGACAGACGCTGTTTGAAAAAGTACAGTATCTGAAGGGCGATAAAAAGAAGCTGATTGATCCGACAGAGGCGATTGAAAACCTTTATAGGAATCAAAGTTTAAAAGAAGGCAGCAAGATTACAGACGTGGAACAAGGATATTATTCCAATATCCAGGATGACTCTTCCACCTGGGTGCTGAGCCCTGCCTGGAGAGTTGTCGTGGACGGCAAGGAGAACTTGTTCGTCAATGCCTTTAAAGGCCAGGTCCTCAGTCTCGACAGCGAGAAGAAAGACCTGGGAGAAGATTCGGAAGAAAAAACTGAAATAGTGGAGTGATAATATGTCTTTGCATTTTAGTGTTCTCGCCAGTGGGAGTACGGGAAATGCGATTTATGTTGAAGCGGACGGACAGTCCTTTATCGTGGATGCAGGCCTGAGCGGCAAGCAGATGGAGGCGCTGATCAAGCAGATCGACCGCAGCCTCGGCAATCTGTCCGGAATATTGGTCACCCATGAGCACAGCGATCATATCAAAGGCGTTGGCATCGTTGCCCGCAAATACGGCCTTCCCGTCTACGCGAATGAAAAGACGTGGCAGGCGATGAACGGCCTGATCGGGGAAGTGCCGCTCGACCAGAAATTCACCTTTGATATGGAAACCGTGAAAAGCTTCGGCTCGCTTGATATTGAATCTTTCGGTGTATCCCATGATGCGGCTGAGCCGATGTTCTATATTTTCCATCATGAAGGCAAGAAGCTTGCCCTCATCACGGACACAGGTTATGTGAGCGACCGGATGAAGGGAATCATCAAGAATGCCGACGCGTTTGTATTCGAAAGCAATCATGATGTCCAGATGCTCCGGATGGGGCGCTATCCATGGAATATCAAACGAAGGATTCTCGGCGACTTTGGGCACGTGTCCAATGAAGATGCGGCGCTTGCGATGAGCGAGGTGGCCGGCGACAATACAAAGAGCATTTACCTGGCCCACTTAAGCCAGGATAACAATATAAAAGATCTGGCGCGCATGTCTGTCAGCCAGACGCTGGAATCGCGCGGAATCCTAGTCGGGGAACAGTTCAGCCTGTATGACACTGACCCGAAGGCTCCGACTCCGCTGACAGCGGTTTAAGGTTTACCGGCGGAATAAATAGGAAAAAAGAATGGTACGAGCATGATGCCATTCTTTTTTTGTGCTTTTTTTAAGTCTTGGATATCACCACAGCCTCACTTTTGATCAGCATCTGATAAAAATTATGAACAAAATCGTAAGATTCCTTCAGGCAGTTTGTTTTTCTTAGAAATTCCCGGCCCGGCGAGTATAATATTGGATAGAAGGAAGAATAATTCTTAGCAGCTTTGTGAGAAAGGATTGGTCAAACTTGGGTTATTATGATCAGGATTATCAGAACCGCTATAAAAAGCAAAAAGGAAATAAGGGCGGCTATTTCTTGGCCAGCCTGATCGGCATCATCCTTGGCGCTATACTGGTCATTGTCGCTGTCCCTAAGCTGATTGACTACGATGTGCTCCCATACTCAGCGAACGAGGATGCAGGACAGGCTAATACAGGCGGAAGCAATAATAATGT
Organism: Bacillus sp. MMSF_3328; assembly: GCF_030733525.1. Classification (NCBI taxonomy): domain Bacteria; kingdom Bacillati; phylum Bacillota; class Bacilli; order Caryophanales; family Bacillaceae; genus Bacillus; species Bacillus sp. MMSF_3328. The sequence goes on from NZ_JASHIV010000007.1 coordinate 50,953, forward strand.
CACCACCCGAAATGTTTCGCTCAATGTTGAATCAGATATAACGAAAGCAGTCGATAAAGCCGGCGATGCGGTTGTCGGCATCGATAACATCCAGAATGCGAGCATGTGGTCAGGCGCAGAAGAAGGGGACGGCCAGACAGCTGGAACCGGCTCAGGCGTCATTTATAAAAAAGAAGGCGGCAAAGCCTATGTCGTGACGAACCATCACGTGGTAGAGGGAGCTTCAAGGATTGAAGTGACACTTGCAGATGGAACGAAAATCCCGGCCAAGCTGCGCGGCAGCGATATTTGGACCGACCTTGCCGTATTGGAGGTCGAAGGGGAAAAAATCGATAAAGTTGCTGAATTCGGCGATTCAGATGCTTTGAAAATCGGCGAACCGGTCATTGCCATTGGAAATCCGCTTGGACCAACCTTCTCAGGTTCTGTTACCCAGGGAATCGTTTCAGGCCTTGAGCGTGCCATTCCGGTTGACATCAACCAGGACGGGACAGTAGACTGGCAGGCAGAAGTCCTGCAGACTGATGCTGCCATCAATCCGGGGAACAGCGGCGGTGCCCTCATCAATATCAATGGTCAGGTGATCGGCATCAACTCGATGAAGATTGCCCAGGATACGGTTGAAGGAATCGGCTTATCGATTCCAATCAACTCGGCCCAGCCGGTCATCAGCGACCTGGAACAGTTCGGGGAAGTGAAAAGGCCGTATATGGGTGTTGAGCTGCGCTCTGTTAATGAAATACCTGCCTACTATCAGCAGGAAGCCCTGAAGCTGCCTGAGGATGTGACAAACGGTGTTGCAGTCATCCGTGTGTCTCCTAACTCACCGGCCGACCAGGCAGGATTGCAGGAATTTGACGTTATCGTCGAAATGGACGGCGAACAGATCAATGATGTCATCGATCTCAGGAAGCATCTGTACAATAATAAGCAGGTCGGAGATCAGATGAAAGTGAAATTTTATCGCGGCGGAAAGGCACAGGAAACAACCCTGAAGCTGTCAGGCGAAACTATCTAACCAGAAGAAACTAACAGGAAGGCCAAGAGGCTTTCCTGTTTTTTCTTTTGGTGTTACGATGGGATGTGGATAAGTATTTCGACAAATAGAAGAATGAAATTTATCCACAATTCTTATAATAAAAAGAAAAACTGATAGGAGTGCCAAAATGATTTACAGCTGCGAAGAACACATTGATATAGCCATTGATACCGTGGTGGACGAGTATGAAACGTTCCCTGTGATGAATAAAATTGAAGACAGCCAGTTATCAACAACCTGTGAATATTGTCGAAATAAGGCAGTATATATGGTGGCGAACAAGTGATTCCATACAAGATGTGGATATAAAATGTGGATATGTGGATAACTTTTGTGGATATCTTGTTTGTAAGCTGTTTGTAATTAAATTGTAAAGGGTTGTGAATAGTGAATATCTCAATCATCACCGTTGGAAAGCTAAAAGAAAAGTACCTGAAACAGGGCATCGACGAATACCTCAAGCGCCTGTCCGCCTACGCCAAAATGGATATCATCGAAGTCCCTGACGAAAAAGCCCCCGAAGAACTGAGCGACATTGAAATGATTCAGGTCAAGCAAAAAGAAGGCGAAAGAATCCTCGCCAAAATTCATCCCGATGCCCATGTCATCGCCCTGGCTATTGAAGGGAAGATGAAATCATCTGAGGAGCTTGCTGATACGATCGATAAATTGGCTACATACGGAAAAAGCAAGATTGCCTTTGTTATTGGAGGATCGCTTGGACTGAGCCAGGAGGTTCTGCAGCGGGCGGATGAGAAGCTGTCATTTTCGAAGATGACATTTCCGCATCAGCTGATGAAGCTGGTTTTGCTGGAGCAGGTTTATCGGAGCTTTCGGATCAATCGGGGGGAGCCTTATCATAAGTAGTTGAGATTTAACAAAATGCCTCTCCTGATGAGGAGAGGCTGGGATAAAAATAGAAAAGGTTATCCTGTAGGGGATAAGATTAAGAAGACTGACTGATTAATAGACGGAAGAATTCCGCTTAATTAGTAAAATTGATAAAAATCAGCGCAAATAGACGGAGAAATTCCGCTTATTAACTTGAAAAATGTGAAATTGTAATAATTTGCTTTGCATAACCGGAAAATCTCCTCTTATTTACCTAAAAATGAATTCCATTCTGTATTTAGCCGGAAAATCCCCGCTTATTTTTCTTATGTAGGATCCATCAATTAAAAGAAGCCAGCTAGGTAAAGTATTAACGTGCCGGGAGTCAGGCACCTCACAAAGCCAAATCATAGCTTTGTGTTTTTTCTTCCCCTAAAATAGCATTATCCTCAACTTTCCAGCCAATAATGATAAGAATACAAAATACCTCATCTATATCATGAATTTATTTATAAGTACTTTTGCACCAAGGAGGCCACACCATCATGTACGCTTCATCTGAGTTAGAAATGCTCATTCGGTTAATCGAGCGGGCAGCACTTTTGCTGATTACTTTATTTTTCATGGCGAGGGTGCCGAAGTTTAAAGAGATTTTGCAGAGGGACCATCATTCCCCGGTAGAGCTGTCGCTGCTGACGGGGATTTTCTGTGTGTTTGCCCTTTTTGGGACCTATTCGGGAATTGAAGTGGAAGGGTCAATTATTAATATCCGGACGATTGCTATTGTCTCCGGAGGAATCCTGTTTGGGCCGTGGGTTGGCATAGTAACAGGGATTGTTTCCGGGGTGCACCGCTATTTGATCGATATTGGCGGGGTGACCTCTGTTCCGTGCCTGATCACCAGTATTCTGGCAGGGTTCACTGCTGGCTATATCCATGTTTATATGAAAAAAAGCAGGCGATGGATTTATGGGATTATCGCCGGGATGTTCTGCGAGACCCTGACGATGATTCTTATTTTAGCAATGGCTGATTCCTTTGAATTGGGTGTCGCGATTGTATCGAAGATAGGGATTCCGATGATTTTGGGACAGGTCAGCATTGGACTGATCATCCTGATGATTGCGAGTGTGGAAGGGGAGAAAGAGCGGATTGCCGCCCAGCAGTCCCAGCTGGCCCTTAATATCGCTAATAAGACTCTGCCATATTTCCGCTCGATTAACGGAGAATCGCTTCGGACGATTTGCAGGATCATTAAAGATGATATCAAGGCAGATGCCGTTGCGATTACGGATACAAAGGATGTTCTTGCCTATGTCGGATATGGGGAAGAGAAGTATAAGATTGGACAGGAAATCATCAGTGATCTGACTAAAGAAACGATCCGCAATGGGCAGATTACCATCAGGAACAATATTGCCGATCATCATACACCGCAGATCCACTGCCTGCTGATTATTCCTCTATCAGAGCAGGGCATTATAACAGGGACATTGAAAATTTATTACCGGAGAGCCTATACCATCACAAATACACTGCAGACGATGGCGATTGGACTGGCGCAGATCATCTCTACTTTGATGGAAGTTTCGAGAGTGGAGCAGATTAAGGAAGAAGCCAATAAAGCTGAGATAAGGGCCTTGCAGTCAAAAATCAATCCTCACTTCTTGTTCAATGCCCTTAATGCAATTGCCTCAACGACAAGGCGTGACCCGGAAAAAGCAAGGGAACTGATCATCAGTCTATCTGGGTATATGCGCTATAATTTGGAAGTTGGCGAAGAACTGATTGAAGTTCAAACGGCGCTTGAGCAGGTGAGAAATTATATTAAAATAGAAAAAGCAAGGTTTGGTGAACGTCTTCAGGTTGTTTATGATATAGACGATCTTCATTTAAAACTGCCAAGCCTGCTGATCCAGCCTTTAGTGGAAAATGCCGTGGTCCATGGCATATTAAAACAAAAAGGGCCTGGCAGCGTGACGATTTCCATTAAAGAATTCCAAGATAAAATTAGAGTGAGTGTCAGGGATACAGGAAAAGGAATCGACCAGGAAGTGATTGATCGCCTGCACAAAGGGGAGGTTTCCTCCAAGCAGATTGGCCTTTTCAATGTGCATCAGCGGGTGAAGCTGATTTACGGGACTGATCTGGTGATTCACAGGCTGAATCCGGGCACGGAAGTTTATTTTGACATAGGTAAGGAGCCATCATGAGAGCGATCATAGTAGAAGATGAAATTCCGGCGAAGGAAGAGCTGGAATATTTAATAGAGACGCATAGCAAAATCGAGATTGTGGCTTCGTTTGAGGACGGGCTGGATGTGCTGAAGTTCCTTCAGGAGGAAGAAGTCGATGCCATCTTCCTGGACATCAATATCCCCTCATTGGATGGGATGCTGCTGGCAGGAAGCATCAGCAAGTTTGCTAAGAAGCCGTATATCATTTTCACAACAGCTTATAAGGAGCATGCGGCACAGGCCTTTGAACTGGAGGCTTTTGATTATATTTTAAAGCCTTATGAGGAAAAAAGGATTGCCGCTATGCTTTCCAAGCTGGAAGCAGCCTTTCAGAAGGGAAAGCAGACGCAGGAAGAGATTCCCCAGGACCGCAATCGCCGGATTAATCTGAGGAAAAATGAAAATATCATCGTGACGGAGGTAAATGATATTTATTACGCTGAGGCTAGTGAAAAAATCACCCTGGTTTACACAGAGTCGGAAGAGTACACGATGCCTGTGTCAATTAGCGAATTTCATGACAGCCTGCCTCAGGATCTCTTTTTTAGATGCCACCGTTCCTATAGTGTTAATCTGTCCAAGATCCATGAGATTGTGCCATGGTTCAATAATACATATGTATTGAAACTGAAGGGTGTGAAGGCGGAAATACCGGTCAGCAGAAGCAAGTCGAAAGCGTTCCGGCAGATTATGCATTTGTAAATACCACTCATTCCGAATATCAGGCATTTCGTTCTGAAAGCGATTTAATTCCTATTTTCAGCGGTAGAATTCAAGTATAAACACAATTGCTTGAGATTATGAAACCGCTTAGAAAGAGGAGATTCGACATGAACGAACGAAAGGCAAATCGACTTCTTATCATCATTGGCACCATTATCGTCCAGATGGGTTTGGGCACCATTTATACGTGGAGCCTTTTCAATCAGCCACTAGTCGATAAATTCGGCTGGGAATTAAGCGCAACCAGCATTACTTTTTCTATTACAAGCTTTGCTTTAGCATTTGCGACCCTGTTCTCAGGGAAGCTGCAGGATAGATGGGGCCTTCGCCGTTTGGTGGCCGCGGCCGGGATATTGCTTGGTGCTGGGTTAATCCTCAGCTCACAGGTATCCTCATTATGGATGCTGTACGCCGTTGCCGGAGTGATCGTTGGCTTCGCAGATGGTACGGCTTATATTACAACACTAAGCAATTTGATCAAATGGTTCCCAGAGAAAAAAGGCTTGATCTCAGGGATTTCCGTTGGTGCATTTGGGACAGGCAGCCTGATTTTTAAATATGTGAACGCCAGTTTTATCTCATCATTCGGTGTCTCAACAGCATTCCTCCTATGGGGAGCAATCGTCCTGGTAATGGTAGTTGGCGGCTCGTTTTTACTAAAAGAAGCAAAAGAAACAGCAGACAGCTCTATGAAAGCGGCATCAAGGCAAAAGGATTATACAGTCAAAGAAATGCTGAAAACGAAGCAGGCATATCTGCTGTTTGTGATCTTCTTCACAGCATGTATGAGCGGGTTATACCTGGTCGGGATTGTCAAGGACATCGGAGTCAGCTTAGCCGGGCTGGATGCAGCTACAGCGGCAAACGCAGTCGCATTGGTAGCCATCTTTAATACAACAGGCCGAATCGTTCTGGGTGCACTGTCAGATAAAGTCGGCCGGATGGAAGTTATTTGCGGAACGCTGCTGGTCACTGCCATTGCAGTCACAGTCTTAAGCTTTGTTCCATTGAACTTCCCGATCTTCTTCGCCTGTGTAGCAGCAATTGCCTTCTGCTTTGGCGGAAACATCACTGTATTCCCAGCCATCGTGGCAGACTTCTTCGGACTGAAGAACCAAAGCAAGAACTACGGCGTAATCTACCAGGGATTTGGAATCGGGGCTTTAGCGGGCTCTCTGGTAGCCGCTGTACTTGGTGGATTCCAAGCAACGTTTACGGTTATAGCAGCATTGTGTATCGTCTCACTTGTGATTGCACTGACCATTAAGCCGCCTGGTGAGGGCAAGAAGCGTAAGGGGAAGATGAAGTTGGAGCCTCATACGAGAGTTGGATAATATGAAATAGTGCCTAAGTCGGTGCCTGACCCCCAGTACGTAAAGTGTTAACATACTGAAGGGTCAGGCACCTTTTATTTGAAAAGAAGAGCCAAGGGACCTGACCCCTTGGCTCTCTTTGTTTCACAAAAACAATTTTAGGGCAAAAACAATTAAAAAGCGTAAAGAAAGGGGAAGGGGATTGTTTAAGCAGTTCTTATTTAAAATTAAAGAAGGTACATGGTTCATTCCGGCTGTGTATACGCTCGTCGCATTGATTCTTGCGATCGGTGTGGTATATGTTGATTATTATTTGAACGAATTTTATCCAGAGATCTTTCTTGTGGGGCTGGATTTGGGTAAAACAATTCTTGGGACCATTGCCGGTTCGTTATTGACCATGACGACCATTACCTTTTCTACCACCATGGTTGTGTTAACTACATATTCTTCCCAATTTTCGCCGAGGACGCTGGAGAACTTTATTCAGGATCCGGTGACGATGAGGGTGCTGGGAGTCTTTATTGGCGGATTTGTTTATTGTATATTTACACTGCTGTTTATAAGAGAATCCTTTGGTAATACGGTGGCATCGGCTTCTATTGGCATAATCATTGCGTTCATATGCCTCGCATTTTTTGCCTATTTCATCTACCATGTCGCCACATCCATTCAGGTCGGCAAGCTGATTGAGAGGCTTGCTGACGATGCATTGGATGTGATTAAGAAGGAAAAAGAAAGGTATGAGCAGGATGACCGTGTATCCCTGCTGCAGGTCCGGCCGTCGGTTGTCATTGAAGCAAAGGCTGTAAAGGCCAGACGGTTTGGCTATATTCAGTATATTGATGAAGGCATGCTGATGGAGCATGCCGCTGAACAGGGAAGCATCATTGAGGTTCTCAAGCCAATCGGCCATTTTGTTACGGAAAAACATGATCTGCTTTGTGTCCACAATCAGGAAGAAATACCGGAAGGCCTTGAGGATGCTGTTATCGTAGGGACAGAGCGGACCACTTATAGTGATGTGGAATTTGGCCTGCAAAAAATTGCTGAGGTGGCCTTGAGGGCGGTATCACCGGGAATCAATGATCCCAATACAGCCATCCAGTGCATCAATTATTTAAGTGTCTGCCTGTCTGCAGCCAGCCATTTAAACGGGGAGGTTAAAGCCATCTCTGATGATGAAGGAAGAATGAAGGTTATCATTCCGCATCGGCCATTTGAAGATCTTTTGAATACTTCCTTCAGGCAGATCAGCTACTACGCGAAAGATGATTTTTCAGTCATGCAGGCGATTTTTAAGGCGCTTGAAGAAATAGGCTCAGGCTGCGGCCCGGCAATACGCAAAACCCTTGATAAGTTCGCAGATTATTTGAAAGAACAAGTAGAAACGGCTGCACTCACCAAAACCGAGAAGGATGAATTGTATAAAGTCTGCCTGGTTGAAGAATGATGGGGGAAAGGCAGGTTTCTCGGCTGCCTGTTTCGAAACTTGGAAAGAATACGTTAAATAATAAAGTTTATGGGGACACAATCCGTAAAAGGATTGGTGTCCCTGTTTTTGTTGCAGCAGTTTCTTGGTTAGCATGACAGGAATTTTCTGAAATAAAAGAAATTATTTGCTAGAATAGATGAAGAGCTTTTTCAACTCATAGGAAGAAATTAACAGAAAAATAATAATACATGTTCTTCTAAAAATAGGATGGAGGTATAATTATGTGGTTTATACTAGGAGCTGCTGCCATAGCAGCAACCTTTATAAATCTTTATATGTATATGACAGGCAAAGATTACAAATTTGCGATGGCAATGGGATTATCACTTACTGCTTTGACACTCTGTGCACAATACAGCGCTGTATCTAATTGGGTAAACAGTGAAGATTGGCCGGCTTTAATGGATGTTGTACCTACTATGGAGAAGGCGTTGTGGGTTTTGACGATTATTTCTATTTTGCTGAATATAGCACCTACACTTCTAGAGCTGAAAAAGAAAAAATAATTACCTATTGCTGTAATTACCAGATTACTAGTCCACAAGGCTGCTTGATTTCGACTTGCAAAAACATCATCAATGCATTTATGAGAAGGGTTGGTTTATATGAATTCATTGCTTCAGATGGGAGCAAATGCAGTTTTAAGTTCTCCAAAAGGAACTGTTACTGTCAACTACGAAATGTCCAATATGATAGATATTTCCTTAACCGCTTTCCTGCTGACTGATTCAGGCAAGGTACAGGGAGACAGCGGGATCATTTTTTATAATCAGCCGAAAAGTCTGTCTGGAGCCGCTGCTCTTATTCCGTCTGTGAATGTGGGTCAGACAAAGGTACATAAACTTGAGTTTGATATGAGTAAACTGCCTGCAGGGATTGCTAAAATAGCCATCACGCTAACCGAGGATAATCATACCGGCTTTTCCAATGTGAGGAATTTAAAGGCGGAGATCAGTGCGGGCGGGGAATTGATTCAATTTGTCCCATCTGTTTTTAAAAATGAAAACGGAATAGTAGTACTGGAATTGTATGTAAGAAACGGCCAGACAAAGGCAAAATCAGTGTGGCGGGGATTCGATTCAGGCCTTGAAGGTTTATGTAAACTTTACGGTGTTGAGGTTGAAGCTGAGGAGCAAAAACAGCCTCCTGCACCTCAAGCTGTTGAAAAACAAGCTTTAAAAGAACCTGCTAAAACACAATCAGTCCCTGAAAAGAAAAGCAGCTTAAATACTCTGCCGCCGATAAGCCTTGAAAAAGCAAAAGGGAAAATAAATCTCGATAAAGGCCAGAAGCCGGTGTTAATTGAGAAAACACCTGAAATTACGGCGACAGTCTCCTGGAAGACAGGGACGGATTATGATATCTATGCTCTGGTTTATACAAAGAATGGCAGGCAGATAGATGTAGCCATGTTCGGGGCCCAGGGGACACCGCCACTCAAGAGGTTTGGCAATGGAGCAGTAGAGCATATGGGGGATGTGGGAAGATTCAGCGGATCCACAAAGAAAGAAGTCATTAAATTGAGGCTGACCAATGATATTCTGGCAGTGGTGCCTGTTGTATATTCAGCTCAGTCAAATGGAACAGGGTCATTCTACAGATACAAGGTATCCATGAGTATTGATAACCATAGCGGAACTTCTGTTACCATTTCCTCCAAGAATGCGAATAATAATGACACGATCTATACCTGTGTGCCCGGAATACTCCATAATACCGACGATGGAGTGATTATAAGCCCATTAGAGCTTTATAGTGCACCCAACTCTGAGTATAGACCCAGACTAGTAATGGGAGCTTCGAATATGGTAGAGGTTTTGATGGATCAGGGGCCGATTAATGATTATAAGTAGGGGAAAAAAAGAGCCAAGGGGTCTGTCCCCGTGGCTCTTACTTAATCGCCTTACTGACCTTCAATTTCTTCCCCTTAACCGTGGCATTCTCCATAGCCTGCAGAACCAGCGATCCTTTCCCATTCAGAATATCAACATATGACATCTGATCATGGATGGTGATGATGCCGATATCGTCTGCTGTGACTCCAGGGATTTTGGCGATGGTTCCGACAAAATCAACGGCACGGATTTTCTTCTTTTTACCGCCGGTAAAGTGGAGCTTCATGATATCCTGGTTGATTCGGGCTGTTTTATTATTTCTGACGACCCGCCTGCCGCTGATTTTTTCTTCGAAGGCAGCTTTTCCGGCAGCAACATCCTGCTGGCTTGGTGCTTCTATGACAGGAATCTCAAAGCCGATGTATCTTTCAATCGCTTTAAGGAATTTTTCTTCAAAAGGTGTGGCAAACGTAATGGCTTTGCCTTTGTTTCCGGCGCGGCCGGTTCTTCCGGTCCGGTGCACATAGCTTTCTTTTTCCATTGGGACATCATAGTTAATGACAAGGCTCACATTATCAATATCAATCCCTCTGGCAGCTACATCGGTGGCCACAAGATAGCGGTAGTTCCCCATTTTAAAGCCTTCCATAACCGCAAACCGGTCTTCCTGCTCCAGTCCGCCATGGAGCCTCTCACTGGAATATCCAGCACCATCCAGTTCAGTGTACACTGTATCAACATGTTCTTTAGTCCGGCAGAAAATGAGGCAGCTGTCAGGATTTTCTGTAACTGTGATGTCTTTAAGGAGCGAAATCTTATCTTCCTGCTTTACTTCCATTAGGAAATGTTCGATCGTCTCAGCGGTTACCCCGGTTGATTCAATCTCAACGTGAACAGGGTCTTTCATATATTCGTGGCAAAGAGCTTCAACATCTTTAGGCAGGGTAGCAGAAAAAACCATGGTCACCCGGTCTGAAGGAAGCTCTTTAATGATGGCTTCCACTTCATCGATGAACCCTCTATTAAGCATCTCATCCGCTTCATCGATGATCAGATACTGTATTCGATCCAGGACGAGCGTTTCCCGGTCGATATGGTCCATAACCCGTCCTGGCGTCCCAACGACCACATGCGTTTTCTGCTTCAATTCTTCCTTTTGCTTTGTAAAAGGTTCTTTTCCGTAGACGGCCGCTGCTTTGATGCGTTTGAAACGGCCGATATTCGTAATATCTTCACGAACCTGAACGGCGAGCTCCCTTGTTGGGGTAAGGATCAAAGCCTGCGGGCTTTTTTCTTCCCATTCAACCATATCGCAGACAGGAATACCGAAGGAGGCGGTCTTCCCGCTTCCGGTTTGAGCCTTCACCACAAGATCCTGCTTTTCCATCGCCAATGGAATGACCTTGCTTTGTACCTCTGTTGGAGATTCGTATTTTAACACACCCAGTGCCCTTTGTATTTCTTCGCTTAAATGATAATCCGCAAAACTTTTACTCATTATTTAACCCCGTTTTTTTGTTTTTTCGTCATATGGATAGAATTCTCTTTAAGAAGTATTGTATGCATGATCAGATATGGTTCATTATACTTGAAAATTGCTGGACAAGATATAAGAGTCCAGCCCCCTCAACTCCGCCCCGCGGAAAGCGAAGTGTCTGGAGCGGAAACCATCAGCCCTCATTAGGAACACAACAACGAATAGAGGAACAAAAAGAGTCAACGTTTACTTAAAGATACTTTATAGACAGTATCCCCTGTAAAAAAGTTCAAGAACTATTCGCAAATCGAAGAATCTATGATAGAATTAAAAAGTTATAGAGGATGAAACGTTCATTGATGTTAGTTAATTAACATTGACTGTACATCCTGTTCTTTCATTTCGTATGAAGCGGGAAGGTTTGCTGGTATTACATAATGCTAAGCTTTCAGCCCACTGTAAAACGGTACATGCAAATGCATGGGGCCTTTTTATAGTGGGCTTTTTTTGTGTTCTCGTTCATATGCCCTTTAATACGGCAGGCTGGTTCTAGAGAGATGGTCCTAAGAGGCAGCCTTATGCCTTATGTATTGTGGACCATAAAGACAATAATTGGGGGAAGAAATATGGCATTTCATAGTTCACAGCAGATCGCCGAAATGGCGGTTGAAGCTGGGGTGAAGAAGGCTACCATGCGGCCGGCGCACACACTCATTTTAGGATTTTTAGGTGGAGCTTTTATTTCTTTAGGTTTCTTATTATATATCCGGGTTGTTGCTGACCTGCCGCATGAATGGGGCACTTTCAGCTCGCTTATTGGCGGAGCCGTGTTCCCGGTAGGGTTGATGCTGATCATTATTGCCGGCGGAGAATTGCTGACAGGCAATATGATGGCACTGCCGCTGGCTGTGATGGCGAAGCGCGCGACGTTTAAGCAGCTGGGCAGGAATTGGCTGCTGGTTTTGGTTAGTAATTTTATTGGTTCAATCTTTGTAGCTTATTTCTTTGGACATGTTGTTGGAATGACGGAAACAGGTGCATTCCTGACTAAAACTATAGCAGTTGCGGGAGCAAAAATAGATCAGGCATTCTGGCCGACTCTAATATCCGCTGTTGGCTGTAACTGGCTCGTTTGTTTAGGCATCTGGCTTGCTTTCGGAGCTGATGATATCGGCGGTAAGATTCTTGCGATCTGGTTCCCGATCATGGCATTTGTTGCCATCGGCTTCCAGCACGTTGTAGCCAATATGTTTATCATTCCTGCAGCCATCTTTGCAGGGAGCTTCACATGGGCTGATTATGCTGCAAACTTTGTACCGGTTGCCATTGGAAATGCCATTGGCGGAGGAGTCTTCGTAGCATTGGCTTACTGGATGGTTCATAAAGATTCTCTTCAATCATCTATGAGAGCAAAATCAAGTATTAAGAAAGCCAGCTGATAATTACTCTTGTTTTTTGGATAGATTTGTTTTTTTACTAAGGAGGCTTTACCGTGGGGGAAAAAGTGAATGTTCTGATCAACGGAACAGCACACCAGGTTGAAGAAGGAACTCGTATTTTAGATTATCTCATGCAGCAGGAAATCGAACATCCGCATATATGCTATTCCGAGGTTCTTGGACCGGTACAGAGCTGTGATACTTGTATGTGTGAAGTGAATGGCAATCTGATGCGTGCATGCTCTACAGTTGTGGAAGACGGCATGGACATTGCCACCTCGTCTGAAATCGCCAAAGGCGCCCAAGAGGAAGCAATGGACCGTATTTTAGAAAACCATCTGCTGTACTGCACTGTATGTGACAATAACAATGGCAACTGCCGTGTACATAACACAGCAGAAATGATGGGGATTGAGCACCAGACGCGTCCGCATCGTTCTAAGGGCTATGAAGTCGATATGTCTCATCCGTTTTACCGCTATGACCCTGACCAATGTATTCTGTGCGGCCGCTGTGTGGAAACATGCCAGGATCTTCAGGTAAATGAAACGCTGACCATTGATTGGGAAACAGGGCAGCCGCGCGTATTATGGGACGGAGGAAAAAGCATCAATGAATCCTCTTGTGTTTCCTGCGGACAATGTGTATCTGTTTGTCCTTGTAACGCATTGATGGAAAAATCAATGCTTGGAAACGCTGGCTTCATGACAAGCATGTCTGATGACCTGCTTACTCCTATGATCGACCTTGTAAAAGCAGTTGAGCCGGATTATCAAACAATCATGGCCGTTTCAGAAGTAGAAGCAGCCATGCGTGAAACAAAGATCGAGAAAACAAAAACGGTTTGTACTTTCTGCGGTGTCGGCTGTTCATTTGAAGTTTGGACAAAAGACCGTGAAATCCTTAAAATTGAACCATCAGAGAATGCGCCGGTCAACAGCGTTTCTACTTGTGTAAAAGGCAAGTTTGGCTGGGACTTTGTCAATTCCCAGGAACGTATCACTTCACCATTGATCCGTAAAGGCGATGTGTTTGTGGAAGCGAGCTGGGATGAAGCTCTTTCTGTTGTGGCCAAAAACCTCGGAGAAATCAAAGATACTTACGGAAGCGATGCATTAGGTTTCATTTCTTCATCTAAGATCACAAATGAAGAAAACTATCTGATTCAGAAGATGGCCCGCCAGGTGTTCGGAACACATAATGTCGACAACTGTTCCCGCTACTGCCAGTCTCCTGCGTCATGGGGACTGCAGCAGACAGGAGGCATCGGCGGCGACTCTGGAACGATCCAGGATATTGCAGGTGCAGGGCTTGTCATCCTGGTAGGCTGTGCTCCGGCAGAAGGACATCCGGTCCTTGCGACACGCATCAAGCGTGCGCAGAAGCTACATGGCCAGAAACTGATCACAGTGGATGTGCGCAGGCATGAAATGGGTGACCGTGCCGACTTGTTTGTACGTCCAAAGCAGGGTACTGACTTTGTATGGCTTTCCGCTGTCACAAAGTATATGATTGACCAAGGCTGGCATGATGCGAAATTCATCACAGAACATGTGAATCAGTATGATGAGTTCTTGAGCATGATCGAGTCTTATACACTTGAAGAAGCTGAAAGCATTACAGGCATTTCTGTTGCAACATTAAAAGAAATGGCTGAAATGATCCGTGACGCAGATGGAACAGTCGTCTGCTGGGGAATGGGTGTAACACAGAATATCGCCGGCTCCCACACTTCTGTTGCCATTGCGAACCTTCTTCTGGCAACTGGAAACATGATGCGTCCGAATGCTGGTGCCTATCCATTGCGCGGACATAATAACGTACAGGGTGCTGCCGATATGGGAACGATGCCTAATATTTTCCCTGGCTATCAGTCTGTGACAAATAAAGAATTACGTGAGAAATTCGAGAAAGCCTGGGGCGTGGAACTGCCTGAAAATCCAGGGCTTGATAATATTGAAATGCTCGGTGAAGTGGATAAAGGCAATCTGAAGGCAATGTTTGTTGCCGGTGAGGATATGGCATGGGTTGATGCTGACTCTAACCATACACAGGCAATGCTTGCGAAGCTGGACTTCCTTGTGGTGCAGGAAATCTTCCTGACAACAACAGCCCAATTCGCTGATGTGATACTGCCGGGTGCTCCTTCTCTTGAAAAAGATGGGACATTTACAAATACTGAACGCCGCGTTCAGCGTCTATACAAAGCATTAGAGCCTATGGGCAACAGCAAACCGGACTGGTGGATCCTTACTCAGCTGGCTAAAAAGATGGGCTATGACTGGAACTACTCTCACCCTAGCGAAATTTTTGACGAAATGGCAAGCCTGACTCCATTCTTCAGCCAGTGCAGCTATGATGTTCTTGAAGGCTGGAACAGCTTCCACTGGGGATCTCAGGATGGATCGAACACACCGCTTCTTTTCCAGGACGGCTTTAACTTCCCTGATAAAAAAGCACGCTTCGGATTGTTTGACTATGTACCGCCTGCTGTATTCCCGGATGAGTTCGATCTATCACTGGATAATGGACGACTGCTCGAACATTTCCATGAAGGAAACATGACTCATAAATCAGAGGGACTGAACTACAAATTCCCTAAAGTGTTCGTTGAAGTATCGCCTGAACTTGCAAAAGAACGCGGCGTAGAAGAAGGCTCGATTGTACGCCTGATCTCGCCATATGGTGCGATCAAGCTGCCGGTCCTTGTAACCGATCGCGTTGTTGGAAAAACGGTCTATGTGCCAATGCACTCTTCAAGCCATGAAAGTGCGGTCAACCTCCTGACTGGCGGTGCGGTTGACGTTGTGACACATACACCTGCTTACAAGCAAGTGAAGGTGCGGATGGAGATCCTCCAGCTGAATGGAGAGAATCCTCTTCCGAAGTACAATCCCCGCTATGCGACACGCACACCGCAAATGGGTCTTGAAATCTACCGCAAGTGGGAACGCGGTGATTATGTACCGCTCAGCACTGTCAACGAACATGTCTTCCCTGGTACCTATGACAGGAGGAATGCCTGATGGCAAAACCGATTAGCATCATTCAAAAGACAGAACTGACAGAAGAACAATTGAAGCAGCAATCCCTGGAGAATCTTCTCTCCGGGATTGCGGAAAATAAAGATTCCCTGCTTGAGACATTGGCTCTCTTGCAGGAATTGCATGACAGCGGGATACTGGATGCTGCCGGAAGCCTTCTGAAAGCAAAAGAGCATGCTGCACATGCTGCAATCGGCCAGCTCACACGCGAGCCTGTCACAAACATGATCAATAACGCAATGGCAGCAGGAGGCATCCTCACCCAGCTTGATCCAGAGACAACAGCCAAGCTGTCAAAAAGCTTGATAGCAGGAATGAAAAAGGCTGAGCAGGGATTAAAAGAGGATAGCAAAATCGGGATTTTTGACTTAATGAAGGCCTTAAAAGATCCTGACATCAACCGTGTGCTCGGATTTGGATTCAATCTATTAAAAGGTATGGGGGAAGGCTTAAAAGAATAAGCCTGAATCCTGGCCCATTCATTTTATAATGAATGGGTTTCCTTTTTTATAACAAACTATGTGTATCAATAGGAGGGACAGATCATGGCAAAGAATCTGGAGCATCAATTCAGTATGCTTGTCCGTGAAATCCGAAAAGAATACGTTGGAAATGGGCCTAAAGAAATAACCACCAAGTTCATTGGCTCCTGGGCTGTCAGTGAAATGAGAGGGAATCTGACCAATGTGGAAAAGTTCATGATCACTTCGGCACAAGGGGAAGATATGGTCCATGAAACGAGAACAAGATTTGTAAAAGAAATCTACAAAAAGCCGGAAGTCCAATTAAAATTTGAAAACCTGATGGACGCCAGAGTGATCAGGCTGTTTTCCGATATTAATATTAAAGAAGATATCGCCATGACTGTATTTGTCTTTGACCGGCCGATTGAGGGGAAACAGGGGAAACAGCTTTGAATTCTGTTCATTTGCGGCGTCATACCAGCTTGTGAATTAGACGATTCATGAATGGCATCTCAGCGTTCTTACAATGAGAGAGATAATCGATTTTCTGCAGAGGTTTATGAATGACAATTAAAAGAAATTATAAAGCTTAGAGGCTTTCCAAATGTTGATTGGACAATCGGGAAGCCTCTTTTTATTGTGCTTTTTTTGGGATTGAAGAAGGTACGGCTTTAATTTCTTTATTATAGGCAAATGCCCATTAAGCTAGTAGAATGGAATGGCTGGTTTTTAGTGCTAAGAAATCCTCACGAGGAATAGGCTGATTTATATAGCACAGATCATACTGCGGACATGCGCATAGCCGCTGCAAGGGGGAACATAATGAAGATATTTCTGATCATCAGCCAGCTCATTTATGTTATTTGCCTTATTCCCTGGTTTCCTATCTGGGGCTTGTCATTTATGAGTTTTGACAGTGGGATCGCCCTTGGAAACAGTGCGTTTGTCATAGGCATCGGGCTGTATCCTGTGGCTGTTATTGTGTGTTCCATTCTGGGCTGGGTGCTTCGCGGGCGCAATAAAAGGCTTGCCATCATCTTTAATTCTGTTCCGATGATCTGGATTATCGGTTTTGGACTGCTGATGATCATCATTTGAAGAGCAACTCCATTGAACCGGGATAAAGGCCGTTCATGCAGGCTGCTGCCCGATTAACAAGGTCAAAGGTTTAATAAATAGGAACGAGGTAAAGCCTGCCAGTAAGGGAGAGGTTTTGCCTCGTATTTTATTTTTACCCGGATTATAAGCTGTGCAGGAATGATAAAATAGAGCTATAAATAAATAGCTCATGGAAGGAAGTGCGGAAGATGGATTTCGAAACAGTCATGCAGGAGCTTGAAGCCCTCGGCAAGGAACGGACAAAGAAAATATACCTGTCCAATGGCGCCCATGAGCCTCTCTTTGGAGTCGCGACTGGGGCTATGAAGCCGATGGCGAAGAAAATAAAGATCGATCAGAAATTAGCCGAAGAACTCTACTCGACAGGAAACTATGATGCCATGTATTTTGCCGGCATCATTGCAGATCCGAATGGTATGATGGAGGCTGATTATGACCGCTGGATCGATTCTGCGTATTTTTATATGATCTCAGACTATGTAGTGGCAGTCACTTTGTCAGAGTCAGAGATCGCTCAGGAGGTTGCAGACAAATGGATTGCCAGCGGTGACGAGCTGAAGATGTCTGCAGGCTGGAGCTGCTACTGCTGGCTGCTGGGGAACCGGAAGGACCATGAATTTGAGGAAGAGAAGATCTCCAGTATGCTTGATCTTGCGAAAAAGTCTATCCATGACGCGCCGGAAAGAACGAAATCTTCTATGAGCAACTTCATATACACTGTCGGGCTTTCCTATTTGCCGCAGCATGAAAAGGCGCTCGGGACCGCACAGGAAGTTGGTGTGGTAGAAATGAAGCGGGAAAATAAAAAGAACAGTCTGCTGAATCCATACGAAAATCTGCAGAAAGAAGTAGATAGAGGACGGCTTGGCTTTAAGAGGAGATATGTCAGGTGTTAGGCTATTGCTAAATCCTGCCCAAACCCGCAGAATGTACCTAACAGACTTCTACTAACATAAACTGGATGTGATCTATTGTTTACTGGCATAATCCCGGCTATTCGAAATATGAAAGATTTTGAGCATGTATTGAAGAGGGATCATGAGCATATCATTCTTCTGGAGACGCGCCTGTCGCAGATCGAAAGTGTGGTCAAGTATGCGAAGCAGAGCGGGAAGAAGGTGTTTGTGCATGCGGATCTCGTTCAAGGGCTGAAGGTGGACGAGTATGGGATTGAATATCTGATCAATAACGTGAAGGTGGACGGCATCGTCTCTACCAGGGTTAATGTCATTTCTTTGGCGAAAAAGCACAATGTCATTGCGATTCAAAGACTGTTTGCACTGGACAGCCATGTACTGGAGCATAATGTCAGGATCAGCCGCAAAGTCAAACCGGATTATATCGAGGTTCTGCCCGGCATCATCCCGGGCATCATGGAAGAAATTCATGAGAAAACAGATATTCCGCTGATTGCAGGGGGACTCATCCGTACCGAAGAGGATATACAAAGTGCTTTGAATAACGGAGCATCTGCCGTCACCACCTCCAATCGGGATTTATGGTGACAGGGCCTTTTTCCTTATTTTAAAATAGAACATTGTTCAGAAAATTGTCGAATTATGTTGACAACGTTTTCATTTGAATTTACACTAGGGATAAGTTAATAACCCGTGACGAGATGAGGAGACACATTAAATGCCTTGAATTCAGGATTCAGGGGTGTTTAATGTGTCTTTTTTGTCTTTCCGATCTGGTTATTTAGGCAATATATCTTGAATATCAATAGGTTAAAAGGGGGATATGAGATGAATAGAGTAAAGAAGCCGGTCGTCTTATTAGTGATTTCTTTGCTGTTAATTCTTGCTGGAAGCTTTGGTGCTTCCCAGTTTAATAGCTCGAGCGGGGATGTGGATGTCTCACGCATTTATTTTGATACACCAAGAGGGGAGCTTTCAGGTCTTCTGTATAAGCCGGATGGTGCAGATCAGGAAGCAAGGCCAGCCATCGTGGCTACGCACGGCTACCTGAACTCTGCAGAAATGCAGGATGCACAGGCTATCGAAATGTCAAAGAGAGGTTACGTAGTCCTCGCCTTGGATCAGTATGACCATGGCCATTCAACAGGCACAATGGAAAAGCCGGTTCCATTCTTCTCCTTCTGGCCGCATGCGATCTATGATGCTGTCCAGTATATGTATGATCAGGATTATGTCCTGAAAGATGAAAACGGCAATGGCATCATTGCAGTTTCCGGCCACAGTATGGGCGGTTTCTCTTCCACCCATGCCGTCATGCTGGATGAAGTGGATTTCCAGGAAAGCGGCATCAGGAAAATCTACAGCTCCCTTACAATGGGGTCTGACTATCAATGGCTGAAGTCTCTCGGCTATACTATAGAAGATATCAACAACTCTTATGGGCCCAGGCCTTCCGGAAAAATTGCCGGACAGTATGATGAATTCTTTTTTGATGCAGAAGCAGCAGCTGCCGGTACGCCTGTAGTGAAGAAAAACTATGCTGCAACAGAAGAAGGCATGAGCTTCCTGGGCAACCCGGAAAAGCCTGAGGCTGGGAAAGTGTATAAGGTGAACGGCGGAGAAAGAATCATTTATCAGCCAAATGAGACACATCCTTGGAATCATTTCTCCAAAACGTCTACAGGAGATGCCATCGATTTTTATGATAGGGCATTTGCCGGCTATAATGGTTCATTAACAGTGGATAGTGATGGGCAGACATGGATGTTTAAAGAGTGGTTCTCTTTTGTCGCCCTGATCGGATTCTTCCTGCTGTTTGTGCCAGTTGTGTCCTTATTATCAAGGCTGCCGTTCCTTAACAGCATCTATACCGGCAGGCCAGAGCCGCTTCCTGCTCCAAAGACAAACGGCGCGAAGCTGGCAGGTTTGATCCTGATCGTAGTCGGGGGGCTTTTCCCTGCCTTATTCTTCTCCGCACTATATGGAGGAGATGTCTACGGAATGAGATTACTAAGACAGATCAGTATGATTTTCATTGCCCTGTCTGCCATTGTCCTGATTTCTTCTTTTGTGAAAAAATCAGAGCGCAGCATCAAGACAGTTTCTGCTATCATGCTCGTTCTAAGTGTGATTCAATATATCTATCTAAGGCTGCAGGATAAAATGCTTGCCACAACAGAGCTTTTTGGCGCCCCGACTGTGAATCCAGTTCTGTATTGGGCGATCAATGTGGCAATCATCACACTGATGATGATGGTCGGCTACCATTATGTTGCGAAAAAACCTGAAGGTGCTGCCATTAAGAATTATGGCGTGAAAGCAAGCGTCAAGTCAGTTATTGCTTCGCTTGTCACTGCCATTGCAGCTGTTGCGATCGGCTACGGGGTTCTTTATCTGATGGATGCCCTTTTCCAGGTAGACTTCCGCATTTGGACATTCGCTGTAAAAACATTCGAAGGCCAGCATCTGGCAGCACTGCTGAAATATGCACCATTATTCCTGATCTACTACTTTGTTGTCGGCCTGTCCGTCAACATGAATACAGCGACTGTGAAGTATAATGGATGGAAAGGCTATCTCATTTCTGTCTTCCATTTCATCGGCGGGCTTGTTCTTTACCTGGCCTACCATTACGGCTTGTTGTTTACGACTGGAACGGCCGGCTATCCGGGCGAATCGCTTTCTTCCATCATTGTAATTGGCCTGGTGCCAGCCCTTCTCGTAGCGGCGCTGTTTAACCGCTACTTCTATAGGAAAACAGGAAATGTCTATGTGGGCGCCTTCATCAATACTTTGCTGATGACACTGATCACACTGGCAAACACAGCGCTTTACACGATCTTTTAATAGTCTGCAAAATATATAGAGAGCAAGGGGCCTATCTGCCCCCCGCTCTTTTTTATCAAGCGGAGGGAGGAATATCTATGGGGAAATACATCTTGGCACTTGATCAGGGCACAACCAGTTCCCGTGCCATATTATTCGATAAAAACGGTGAGATTGTGGAAACGGCTCAGCAGGAATTTGAGCAATTTTTTCCAAAGCCAGGGTGGGTTGAGCATGATGCCAGCGAAATCTGGACCTCGATCCTTGCCTGTATGGCATCCGTCCTGCGGAAGGCTGATGTGGGACCGGAGGAAATAGCGGGCATCGGCATCACGAATCAGCGTGAAACCGCGGTTGTCTGGGATAAGCACACGGGGAAGCCTGTTTACCATGCCATCGTCTGGCAGTCCCGTCAGACAGAGCCTATTTGCCGCGACCTGCGGGAGCAGGGATATAATGATCTGTTCAATAGTAAAACCGGTCTTCTTCTGGACCCTTATTTTTCAGGTACAAAAGTAAAGTGGATTCTTGATCATGTGGAAGGTGCAAGAGAGAAGGCAGAAAACGGCGATCTGCTGTTTGGCACCATTGATACTTGGCTGGTATATAAGCTTTCCGGGGGGAAGGTTCATGTGACTGATTATTCCAATGCCTCCCGGACCTTGATGTACAATATTTATGATTTGAAGTGGGATGAAGAGCTTCTTGACATCCTGACTGTACCAAAAAGCATGCTTCCTGAAGTCCGCCCATCTTCTGAAGTGTATGCCCATACAGTGGACTATCACTTCTTCGGGCATAATGTCCCGATTGCGGGCATCGCCGGCGATCAGCAGGCCGCTCTGTTCGGCCAGGCCTGCTTTGAAAAAGGGATGGCGAAGAACACTTACGGAACCGGCTGCTTTATGCTGATGAATACCGGTGAAGAACCTGTTAAATCGAGCCATGGGCTGCTTACGACGCTTGCATGGGGCGTGGATGGGAAAGTTGAATATGCACTTGAAGGCAGCATCTTTGTAGCGGGGTCGGCCATCCAATGGCTGCGCGACGGCATGAGGATGATCGACAGTGCTTCAGCCAGCGAGCAGTATGCACTGAGGGTCGATTCTACAGAAGGCGTCTATGTGGTCCCTGCCTTTGTCGGACTGGGGACACCGTATTGGGACAGCGATGCCCGCGGTGCGGTTTTCGGCCTGACCAGGGGGACGACAAAAGAGCATTTTATCCGGGCGACCCTGGAATCGCTCGCCTATCAGACAAGAGATGTGCTGGACAGCATGGCTGCAGATTCCGGTACAGAGGTGAAATCCCTGCGGGTAGACGGCGGTGTGGTCAAAAATAACTTCCTGATGCAATTCCAGAGCGACATCCTCGGCGCCCCTGTAGACCGCCCGGTTGTCAATGAAACGACCGCACTGGGGGCTGCTTTCCTAGCCGGCCTGGCTGTATGCTACTGGTCCAAAAAAGAGGAAATCACAGCACACTGGAAAAAGGACCGCACTTTCACGGCAGAAATGGCCGAAGAGACGCGCGAAGAACTCTATAAAGGCTGGAAAAAAGCTGTGGCGGCCACCCGTGAGTATAAATGAAGTCAATTTCCATAATGTGCCACAAAACGATTGGAATGCTTTAATTTTCAGCTTTATTATGGTATACTAAAAACAAGTTAATATATTTGGATGGAGAACTCGAGAGACCACATCGCTCTATTTTTCGGCAACGAAAAGCAGGGCTGATTTGTGGTCTCTTTTTTTGTTTTTCGGGTATGGGACTTATAGAGCTTAAAAAACAAGACAGCTCCTCATAGGCTGGAGCCGGGCTGAAACATGAATATGATGATCCTGAAGGGACTGATTTGATGAAATTCACCAACTTACAAAGACATGATATAAAGGGAAAAATACAGAAGGGGCCATTGGACCTTCTTGTCATCGGCGGCGGGATTACAGGCGCTGGAATCGCGCTGGATGCCGCCCTGAGAGGGATGAAGGTGGCTGTCGTTGAAATGCAGGACTTTGCTGCCGGTACATCCAGCAGAAGCACAAAGCTTGTCCACGGCGGACTGCGCTACTTGAAGCAATTTGAAATTGGGGTTGTCGCAGAAGTCGGCAAAGAGCGGGCCATTGTGTATGAGAACGGGCCGCATGTCACCACACCGGAATGGATGCTGCTTCCGTTCTATAAGGGAGGCACTTTCGGACCATTCACAACGAATATCGGCCTGAGGGTATATGACTTCCTTGCCGGTGTCAAAAAGGACGAAAGAAGAAAAATGATGAAGCCGGAAGAAGCCCTGAAGCGGGAACCGCTGTTAAAGCGCGAGGGGATGAATGGCGCAGGTTATTATGTTGAATATAAAACAGATGATGCCCGCCTGACTCTTGAAGTCATGAAAAAAGCGGTTGAAAAAGGGGCGTTTGCACTCAATTATATGAAAGTCACTGATCTTGTCTATGAAAACAGTGCAGTGGCAGGTGTGAAAGCGGAAGATCTGACCGATGGAACGGTACAGGAAATCCGGGCAAAGAAAATCGTCAATGCAGCAGGCCCATGGGTAGACACACTGAGGGAAATTGACCATAGCAAAAAAGGCAAATCGCTGCAGCTGACGAAGGGGATCCATCTTGTATTCGACGGCAAAAGATTTCCGCTGAAACAGGCTGTGTACTTTGACACGCCTGACGGCCGCATGGTCTTTGCCATCCCGCGTGAAGGCAAGACTTATGTAGGCACCACAGATACGGTCTACAAAGGGAATATTGCCCATCCAAGAATGACGGTGGCAGACCGGGATTATGTCCTTGGTGCGATTGACTTCATGTTCCCTGATGTGAAGATCACGGCTGATGATGTGGAATCAAGCTGGTCCGGATTAAGGCCGCTGATTCATGAAGACGGGAAATCACCTTCTGAAATCTCGCGCAAGGACGAAATCTTTGTGTCGCATTCCGGATTCATTTCCATCGCCGGCGGCAAACTGACAGGCTACCGGAAAATGGCGGAAAGCATCGTCGATCTAGTGGCAAAGCAGCTGGGTGAAGAAGATGAAGCAGACTATCCTAAAACAGCCACGATGCACCTGCCAATATCGGGCGGCGATGTGGGCGGTTCTGAAGGATTTAAGTCATTTATGACAAACAAAGTGAGCGAAGGAAAAGAGCTGGGCTTGACCGAAGAAGCAGCAAGGAAGCTTGTTCAGCGCTATGGCTCCAACGTGGACATCGTCTTTGATATCTATAAAAACGGCAAAGAAAAGGCTTTGGCAGAAAATCTTGATCCAGTCGTCTACGCGGGCTTAAGATACAGCATTGACTACGAAATGGCCTACAAGCCTGCCGACTTCTTCATCAGAAGGACAGGGGCCCTCTTCTTTGACATCGGGTGGGTCCGGGAACATAAGGATGCTGTGATCATGTTCATGAAAAAAGAATTCAGCTGGTCAGAGGAACAGGCAGCAGCTTACACAGAAGAGCTGGATGTACTGATTTATGAGGCCTCACATCCAATTGAAAAGGAAGAATTTTAAATAGAGACCAAAAAGGGCCTGGTCCCAGCTTAGTAAAGCTGGGACCAGACCCTTTTGATTTTTCGGCAAATCAATTAAAGGCAAATTCCCTTTTGACATGATGGCGCCCTATAGGCACTACAGATGGGCATCCTGCAACAGGGTCTTCTACAACCGTACAGTGAAGGCCGAAAATATCTTCGATCAATTTGCTTGTAATAACCTCTGATGGCGCTCCCTCTGCCACAAGCTTTCCTTTATCGAGAGCAAAAATATGGTCTGCATAACGGGCAGACAGGTTGATATCATGAAGGACCATGACGATTGTCGTTCCGTGCTTCCGGTTAAGGTCTGTCAGCAGGTCGAGGATCTCGACCTGGTAGGTGATATCCAAGTAGGTTGTCGGCTCATCCAGGAACAGGATGTCAGTCTGCTGTGCCAGCGCCATGGCAATCCAGACACGCTGTCTTTGGCCGCCTGAGAGTTCATCGATATGGCGGTCGGCAAATTCAGTGATCTTCATCAGCTCCATGGCTTCAGCAACAGCTTCATAATCCTTCTTAGTCCAGCCTTTCAGAAAAGACTGGTGCGGGAATCTTCCGCGTCCAACCAGGTCTGCAACCGTTATTCCCTCAGGAACAATCGGTGTTTGAGGAAGAAGCCCGAGGACCCGGGCCAGCTGTTTTGGCGGAATTTTATGAATGGGCTTACCCCCCAGGGTAACCTGCCCGGAATCAGGTTTGATCAGCCTTGCCATTGTTTTGAGCAGGGTCGATTTACCGCAGCCGTTGGCACCGATGATGATGCTTATTTGGCTGCTGGGAATGCTGATGCTTATATCATGCAGGATGGTTTTCTGATCATATCCGGCAGTGACTCCTTCAGCCCGGAAATCATGTGTCGGTTTCATTATAAATCACCCTTTCGATTCATTCGGATCAGCAGGTAGATCAAATATGGGGCACCGATAATGCCTGTGATCACACCTACAGGATATCTGGCATCGAATGCGAACTGTCCGATAAGGTCTCCTGCCAGTACTAAAATGATGCCGACAAGGCCTGCCGGGACGATGCTAGAGAATCCAACCCCCACCAGCCTCTTGGCAATGGGCCCGGAAAGGAACGCGATGAATGCGATCGGTCCTGTGGCCGCGGTAGCTAATGCAATGATCAGCACTGAACTGATGATGAGCATCAATCGCGTCTTATTGGTATCTACCCCGAGTGAGGTGGCTGCCTGTTCCCCAAGCTCCAGCATATCCAGCCTTTTCCCGAGCATCATGATGATGGGGGCAAAGATCAGGACTGTAATCATGAGCGGATAAAGATCTTCCATTTTCGCCCCGTTCAGGCTCCCTGTCAGCCATCTCATGGCAGCAGGGAGGTCATTCTGCTGGCCAATCAGCAATAAGTAGGATACGGCAGCATCAAGCATGGCCTGGATGCCGATCCCGATCAGGATTAATCTGCCTATTGAGAAAGAAGAACCTTTTGATAATAGAAAAATAACAGCCACTGCAGTAAGCCCGCCGATAATGGATGCGATGGAAACAAAGGTATCGCTCGCGTGGAGGACGGTGATGCAAAAAACCGCAGCGGCGCTGGATCCGGCTGTTATGCCGATCACATTCGGGTTTGCCAGGGGATTGCGGAGCATCGTTTGGAAGACATGTCCCGCAGCGCCAAAAGCAAACCCTGTAAAAACACCTGCAATCATTCTCGGGAAGCGTATGGTGCCCACTGCAAATGAAGCGCCTTTTACTTTTTCGCCCATCAGCACGCTGATGACATCTGAAACAGGATAAATCGTGTTTCCCAGCATAAGCATGGTCCCGCAGAGGGAGAAGGCGATCATGGCAAGAAGCGAAGTGACAAGAACAAACCGGCGTCGTCTCTTTAGTCTGCCCATCATAATAAGATTCATGGATTCATTCATCATAACGCACGCATTTTCGCTTTCATAGTAATTAAGATCAATATAGGAGCCCCGATAAAGGCTGTAACAACACCGACTTCAAGCTCTCCCGGACTTCCCAGTACCCGGCCGCACACATCTGCTATGGTTAAGATGGCTGCGCCTGAAAGAGCAGACATCGGGATGACAAACCGCAGATCCGGGCCGATGACGAGCCGGATCAGGTGTGTGGCCAACAGGCCGATAAAGCCGATGGGGCCTGCCAGCGCTGTCGCCGCACCGCATAAAAGGACGCCGCCAAAGGCAGCGGAAAGCCTGAGGGTTCCTGTCCGGACTCCCAGCCCCTTGGCGGCTTCATCACCTAGTGCCAGTGCATTCAGTCCTGGAGCTGTAAAGACGGCAATCAGCAGTCCAATAATAAGAAAGGGTATGAAAATGGAGACAGAGTTCCAATTTCCTGCCCCGACACTGCCCACCTGCCAGAATCTGAACTGATCCATCACGTTGGAGCGGGGAATCATAACCGCCATCACAAGGGATGATAACGCAGCACTTGTGGCAGCACCCGCTAAAACGAGCTTAAGGGGCGTGGCACCGCCACTCCCCATTGAACCAATTCCGAATACAAAAATGGCAGTTATGAATGCACCAGCCAATGCAAGCCAGATATACTGGCCAGCACTGCCTATATCCAAAAAGGAAATTCCGCAGACAACGAATAAGGCTGCCCCTGTGTTGACTCCCAATATGCTTGGGTCTGCAATTGGATTGCGGGTGACCGACTGCATGAGGGCACCGGAAACTCCTAATGCCGCTCCGCACATTAAGCTGAATACAGTCCTGGCAATTCTTTGGCGCACCACATTTGCTCCATGGCTCTCTGCTTCCGGATGGAATAAGCCGTCCATCAGATCATTCCATCCCACAATGCGGGATCCAAAAGCAAGTGAAGCCAATACGCATAAGCCGAGCAGGACCATAGAAAGGACCAGCACCATGATGAAATGCTTCGGCAGATGCAGCTGCTTATTTTCTGAAACGGAAGTATGATTCATTTTACTGAACTTTGCCTGCAGCTTCTGAAAGCAATGTCAGATACTCGTCAATGGAATATTCAATCGAGAGCGGGCTCGGTGTACCTGCTGCTGCAAGCGGAGTGTTATCTCCGATGATGACAACAGAGCCTCTTTCTACTGCAGGGATTTTTCCAAGGATAGGATCAGCCTGCAGGGCTGCAAGAGTTTCATCATTTCCATAAGATACGATAATTTCAGCATCGTTCAGCATATCTGCATTTTCGGCACTTACTTCGATATAGAAGCTGTTTGGATCAGTCATTTGGCTTGTGAGACTTTCAGGATATTCCATCTCCAGCTCAGAAAGGAATGCACCGCGCGGATCTGCTGGAGAGTAGATATAAAACTTGGACAAATCAGAAGCATCAAAGCTTACGAATGCAGCCTTCTTCCCTTTGACCTCCGGATGTTCGCTCACTTTATCTGCAATCAGTTTTTCTGTATCGGCAATCAGCTGCTTGCCTTCTTCTTCCATGCCCAAGCCCATTGAATTATAGGTTACTTGCTCGCGCCATGAGGCCACCCAAGGGCTTGTCTGATAGGCAACAACTGGGGCAATTTCGCTTAGTGTATCATATTCTTCCTGAGTGATGCCTGAGTATGCGGCAAGGATCACATCAGGGCTTACATCAGCAATGGCTTCGAAATCAAGGCCGTCAGTATCCTGGAAAATAACAGGGGTATCGGCATCAAGTTCTTTCAATGCATCCGCTGTCCAAGGCAGCATCCCGCTGTCATCCTGAACACCATAGTTTGCAGCAGAGAAGCCTACAGGCACCACGCCTAGAGCAAGAGCGACGTCATGGTTCGACCATGCAATCGTAGCAACGCGCTCAGGTTTTTCTTCTATAGTAGTTTCGCCAAAAGCATGTTTGATTACGATTGGATACTCAGCAGAAGCTTCTTCGGATTCAGCCTTATCTGTGTTGGAATTCCCGGCAGATTCTGAGTTTCCATTTGATTGATCATCTGAACAGCCAGCTAATGCAAAAGTCAGCAAAGCGATCAGGAATGTTGTAAAAATAGAAAATCTTCGTTTGGCATTCATCTTGTTTTTCCTTCCTTCTCTGAACGTAATTGATAATAATTATCACTATCATTAATTTATATGGTATGGATGATGATGTCAATAGAATATTTAGAATTCAGAAAACTGGGAGGAACATTGTATAGCAGGCACAGTTGATTCAGGATCCTGTGACTTTGCTGTGCTTTTAGGATTTTTCAAAAGGCAGCTTGCACCCATAGCATGCGCTGTTGGGCTTCTAGTTATGATGAAGGGCTGCATAAAGCGGCAGCCGGCGGTTTATGCTTAATTTCTATTGAAATGGATGAGGTTTTTGCCGATATTATGAAGCAGGATGAAAATAGCAATAGGCTGATTTTCTAGGCTGCCATGCCTCTTCTTAAAAAGGGACTGGCTGGAGTGAAGCTGACGGGAGTGAAATAGTATTGAATAAGTGGATTGCAGGGCTGGTGCTGATCCTGGTTTTTTTGGCCATCGGAATGTTCATCAATGAAACGGAGACAGGGACTTCCCCGAAAAAAGTTCTATATGTGTCGCCGGACGGCAGCGACAAAAATTCGGGAAGCAAGCAAAAGCCTTTAAAAAACATACAAAAGGCAGCTGATTCAGCAGAGCCGGGAACTGTCGTTTATGTTAGAGAAGGTATTTATAAGGAGCAGGTTGTTATCAGGGAATCCGGATCCAAGAATGCGCCTATTATGATTAAGTCATATAAAAAAGAGAAAGCAGTATTGGATGGAACAAGCCTTAAGGCAAACGGGGACAACCAAGGTCTGATATCCATCCATAATAAAAGTTATATTACGATTGACGGGTTTGAAGTCAGAAACTATAAAACAGCGGAAGAAGATTTGGTGCCGATCGGCATCTCTGTCAGCGGCAGCGGAAAGGGTATCCGGATTTTGCGGAATCATGTTCACCATATTGAGACGCTACATGAAAACGGCAATGCCCACGGGATTGCAGTCTATGGAACAAAGGCGCCGGAAGCTTTTGAAGATATAGAGATCACGGGGAACCTCGTAGAGGACTTAAAGCTTGGCTGGAGTGAAGCAATTGTATTAAACGGGAATGTGAGCCATTTTAAAGTGACCAAAAATATCGTCAGGCAGAGTAATAACATCGGAATTGATATGATCGGATATGAAGGAACATCGCCCCGGGAGGCTTATGACCAGGCCAGGAATGGACTTGTCAGCCATAATACCGTCTGCGGGATATCGAGCTACGGCAACCCTGCATATGGCCCCCATTACACAGCCGGCGGCATTTATGTGGATGGAGGAAAGGATATAACAATTGAGGAGAACCGGGTCTATCAGAATGATATCGGCATCGAAGCAGCCAGTGAACATAAAGGGAAGTCGACAAGCGGGATAAGTATCCGCAAAAATATAATCTTTGAAAATAGAAGTGCCGGCATTGCCATAGGCGGGTATGACGAGGAAAGAGGCAATACGGTTAAATCCAGCATTACTGATAATGTACTGTATAAGAATGACAGGGAATATCAGGATGGCGGGCAAGTGCTCATTCAATACAATACAAAACATAATACAATCAAGAATAATATCATGGTTGCGGGTGAATCGGGACTTTTGATCAGCAGCCCTTTCAGGAAAAGTGAAGGCAACAGCATCAACCATAATATGTATTATGTTAGCGGCGGAGAAAAGAAAACACGTTGGATCTGGGAAGAAAAAGAGATCTCCGGATTCAGTGAGTATCAAAAGAAAAGCCGGCAGGACGGCAATAGTGTGTTTCAAAAACCGGAATTTATAGATGAAGGAAAGAAAGACTTCCGTCTGGAAAAATAGGCCTGCACTGCAGGTTTTTTTATTTTGCTTCCAAGCAGCACTTAGCATCTATGCAATGACCAATCATCAGATGCGGCCCGGAAAAATGGCATCGGGCACCTGGCAATGGGGCTCCAGTCTTGGAAGAAGGAACTTGGATGCCAGGACCCGAAGTTAGGGTGTTGCGCATACGTATGCTAAAATACTGATAGAGGGTTATTTTATACAGATCAGTTATTGTTTACAGGAGAAATAAGGGGGGATTTGAAATGAGACAGGATCAATTCTTGCTTTATGATCATAAAAAACAGATCAGTCTAAAAGCGGAGCGGGCAGCATTCTATCTGCAAGGTCAGATAATTGAAGCGTTCAGTGAAAAGAATGAAGTTTATTATCTTATCTTTTATAAATATCATTTCCTGTCAGCGGTGAAAACCACGAAACTCCGCCGCCATTCTTACATTGAGCACGCCTTTAAAAAAGGCATAGTCTTCGAAAGTCCCCACCCGCTTATTAAAATACTGCTTTCTTCTAATCACCCTTGCCAATGCATCAGCTTTAAGCAGCTGCTAAAAAAGCTGGAAAGGCAATACACCCCCCAGGAAAAGTCATTTATTCTTACCTTTTTCGAATCACTGATACCCAAAAGGGATCTGTTCAATGAAATTAAATCCGTCTATTATGAATACCGCCGCAATGGAGACTATTTTTCAGGCTATCAGATGATCCGCCTGATCATGGAGTTTGCCCCAAAAACGAGTCTGGCTGTTTCGCATAGCAATGATATGATCTTCAGTAAATATGCCTGGCAGTACAGTGAAAAGCCTGAGAAACTGTTTGCCAAAGATCCCATCTTTGCAGAAAAAACACTCTATTCCCAGAGGGAGGACGAAGTATGCTTCCAGCAGCTTATTGACCGGCTGGAAAAAGAGTCCCGCTGGATGGACCTCATCGCCTTATCCATACAAAAACTCATAGCGTCACCTTCACCTGACTGCTATGCCCATCTTTTAAGATTGCTAGCTCAGCATACAGAAATAGATTCCCTCCACATTCAAGAGTCCTTATCTTTTCAATTGCCTGCCTTCCTTCCATTGCAAAAGGATCTATTAGAAAAATATATACAAAACCATGCTGCTGATAAAGTTTTCAAACTGATGAAAACCAATGCTTTTCAGCTGGATGATTCTCAGATATATGCCGTTGGGGAAATGCTGGAAGAGTGGGAGCCGGACACTCAGCCTGTCCAGCCTGAACTGCTGTATCCCCTCATCAAGCGATATATCAGCAGATTCCCTGAAAAAGCTGACAAGCTCCTTAAAAAGTTTGTCATATCGCTGCTGAATACTCATGAGCTGCCATATATCCAAAATTGGCTGAAGCCATTAAAAGACAAGAATAAGAAGCTGGCGATAGTTGAAAAAATTGATATGATGCAAAAGCTTTATGAAGATCCCGATGATATGCAGCAGCTTGGGGAGCTGTATTTTGAACTGAGCCAGCTGGATAAAGCGGTTGAATGCTTCAGCTGGGAAATGGAGCTGAAGCCCGCTGATCCGAGACCTCTGCAATGGCTGGCGAAAACCTACCATGAAAAAGGGATGGACTACGAATCAGATGCCTATCGCCAGCTGTGTATCCAGCTCCAGAAAAGGGCTTGAACCAGCCAGTGCCTGCCGCTGATCCCCTAATCCAAAAAGGTGCCTGCCCCATCAGGGGGCAGGCACCTTTTTGGAGAGCATCTACTCTTCCTTTTTTTCATCCTCAGACTTTGTCAGTTCAAAGATCTCCCTTGATTCAAAAAGATCGATGACTTTGTTGAGCCAGGTATAGTATTCAATGGCGTAAGTGATCTTTTGAAGATGGTTTTCGGCTTTCTTTACCGTTTCATCATCTTCTGTATGTGATAGGACTTCTTCGAGGTCCTTAAGTGATCTAAGCGAGGCATCCAGGTTCATCTGGGTTCCTTTTCTCCATTGCGTACAAAAGCGATCGATGAAATTCTGGTACCAATCCCCTTTGACCTGGTATAAATCTTTTCTTTCTCCTTTTCGCCAGACCTTTTCAACCATATTTAATTCCAGCAGGGTCCTGACACCAGTGGACATACTGGTTTTGCTCATTTCGAGCTCTTCCTTCAATTCATCCAATGTCATGGGTTTATTTTCAAAATAGAGGGTTCCATAGATACGCCCGATAGAGGCGGGAACTCCGTATAAATGCATGTTTCTCGCGACAGATTCAATGACTCTCTCCCGTGCCTGTGCGACCAATTCTTCGTTATGCATGATACACCACCATTCTAGTCACAAATGAGAGGATAATTATGCTAATCCATTCATCTTGATTCATTTTAAAGTTTGAACCCACTAAAGTAAAGTAAATGCAAGTTGAGGAAAAGGGAGCATATCAGAAGAAATCTAAGAATAAGATAATTTAGTACGTACAGTTCAAACTGTACGTACTTTATTGATGGAATTTGATGGATTTATAGGTTTGTTGTATGCAACTAAAGTCCCTTATACTTTTTAAGTACGCTGGAAAAACAGTTCGATTCGACAGAAATCGTCATGTATAAACAAAGTTTAGAGGTGGATTTATGGCTGAAAAGAAAATAAGCGTCCAAAACGTTACGAAAGTCTTTGGTAAATCGCCCCATCAGGGAGTCAGACTCCTGAATGAGGGGAAATCAAAGCGGGAGATACTTGAAAAGACTGGAATGACCGTCGGTGTCAATAAAGCGAGCTTCGATGTGTATGCCGGGGAGATATTCGTCATTATGGGATTATCCGGGAGCGGAAAATCCACATTGGTCCGGATGCTGAATCGGCTGATCGACCCAACCGATGGAGAAGTACATATTGATGGAAAGAACATCGTTAAGCTCAACCCCCAAGAGCTGCGGGAAGTAAGACGGAAGAAACTGAGCATGGTATTCCAGCGCTTCGCATTATTCCCTCACCGAACTGTTCTCGAAAATACTGAATACGGCCTTGAAATCCAAGGAGCAGAAAAGTCCGCATGCAGACAGAAGGCAATGGAGTCATTAGAGCTTGTCGGCCTTAAAGGATATGAAAACAGCTATCCGAGCGAACTGAGCGGCGGTATGCAGCAGCGTGTCGGCCTGGCCCGTGCCCTTGCGAACGACCCTGACATCCTGCTGATGGATGAAGCGTTCAGTGCGCTCGATCCATTGATCCGCAAAGATATGCAGAACGAATTGCTTGAACTGCAGGAAAAGATGGAGAAAACGATCGTTTTCATCACCCATGATCTTGATGAAGCTCTCCGCATCGGCGACCGAATTGCTCTGATGAAGGATGGGAACATCGTCCAGATCGGTACGCCTGAAGAAATCATGACAAACCCTGCCAATGAATATGTGGAGCGGTTTGTTGAGGATGTTGACCTCTCGAAGGTCCTAACGGCAGAGCATGTCATGAAACGCCCTGAAATGGTGCGCATCGACCGCGGTCCGCGTGTGGCTGTGAAGGTCATGAAAAATGAAGGGATATCCCATCTGTTCGTAGTTGACAGCAAGCAGAAGCTCCTCGGCACCGTCACAATCGAAGCTGCTTCAGCTGCCGTCAAGAACCAGCAGACCCTAGAAGAGATCCTCATTACTGATCTCGATTCCATTAAACCGGAGACCCTTCTCGTAGACTTGTTCGAGCAGGTGGCTACGGCTGTACTTCCGCTGCCTGTCATCAATGAGGAAGGACGGCTCAAGGGAGTCATTGTAAGGGGCGCTGTACTTGGTGCACTTGCAGGGCTGGAGTCTGATCTTAATGCAGATGTTCAGGGAAATGAGGTGGAAAGCATATGACATTTTTGCCGAAGCTTCCGTTAGCCAGCTGGGTAGATAGTGCGGTCAGCTGGATCAAAGACATTCTGGGCCCGTTCTTTGACATCCTGACAGATGGAATCGGAGCAGTTGTTGAATTCTTTGTCATGGTATTGGAATCGATACCGGCACTGCTGCTGATTTTGATATTTGCAGGCTTGGCCTGGTGGGTAAGCCGCTGGACGATAGCATTATTTACCGCTATAGGTTTATTGCTGATTGATAATCTCGGCTATTGGGATGGCACGATCGATACGCTTGCCCTTGTCCTGGCATCGGTCATTATATCGATCATCATAGGAATTCCTATTGGAATCTGGATTTCACAAAGCGACCGTGCGCAAAGCATCCTTACGCCGATCCTTGACTTTATGCAGACGATGCCGGCCTTTGTATATTTGATCCCGGCCATCATTTTCTTTGGGATCGGGGTCGTACCAGGTATCATTGCTTCCGTCATCTTCTCGATGCCGCCAACGATCCGATTGACCAATCTCGGAATTCGCCAGGTGCCGGAGGATCTTGTAGAAGCATCTGACGCATTTGGCTCAACGCCAAGCCAGAAGTTATTCAAGGTTCAGCTGCCATTGGCAATGAACACCATCATGGCCGGAATCAACCAAAGCATCATGCTTGCTCTATCCATGGTTGTTATCGCATCCCTTGTAGGTGCGCCGGGACTGGGTGCAGATGTGTACCGTGCCGTGACCCAGCTGAAAGTCGGTACAGGTTTTGAAGCTGGTCTCGCCATCGTCATCCTGGCGATCGTGCTTGACCGGATTTCTCAAAATATAAGAATCACTAAAAACTAAGGGGGAAGTATCACAATGAAAAAATTGCGTATGGCCGGGTTGGCTTCAATCCTTGCATTGTCTGTCGGATTGGCTGCCTGCGGAAATGATTCTCAAGATTCAGAGGAAGGCAGCACGATCGGTGATGGAGTGGATTACAAAATCACTGGCATCGAGCCTGGTGCCGGAATCATGTCGGCAACCAATAAAGCATTGGAAGAGTATGATAATCTGGAAGACTATACACTGGTTGAATCTTCTTCGGCTGCTATGGCTGCTGAGCTGGACAACGCCATCAAAGATGAAGAGCCTATCATCGTAACTGGCTGGACGCCGCACTGGATGTTCGCTAAGTATGATCTGAAATATCTGGAAGACCCTAAAGGGATCTACGGTGAAGCAGAGAAAATCGAAACCTTCACACGCAAAGGCCTGGAAGAAGACCAGCCAAGTGCTTACAAAGTGCTTGACCAATTTTTCTGGACAAATGATGATATCGGTGAAGTCATGGTTGCAATCCAGGAAGGGACAGATCCTGCCGAAGCTGCTGACACATGGGTGAAAGACAATAGCGATAAAGTAGCCGAGTGGACAAACGGCGCAGAGGAAGTAAGCGGGGAAGATATCTCACTTTCTTATGTGGCGTGGGATTCTGAGATTGCAAGCACCAATGTAGTAGCGAAAGTGCTCGAAAGCATCGGCTATAATGTGGAAATGGTTCAATTGGATGCAGGCCCAATGTTTACAGCTGTGGCCAATGGCGACGCAGATGCGACCGTTTCCGGCTGGCTGCCGCTGACACATAAAGACTATCTTGATCAGTATGGCGACGATATGGAACGCCTTGGTGAAAACCTTGAAGGCGCGAAAACAGGACTTGTCGTTCCTTCTTACGTGGAAGCTGATTCAATCGAAGACTTAGATTAATGAGGCGAGAGCCGGGGATGATCCCGGCTCTTTTTCTGTCTGCGCCACTTTAGAAGTTTGAGGGGTTCAGCTGCTTTACGTGCAAAATGCAATGGAAATTTAACGGATTGAAAGTGGATGTACATAATAGAGGCATATCCCTGGATATGTCTCTTTTTCTAGCAATAGCAGTCGGACCAGAACCCGTTTTTACAGTCGCACTCTTTAACAGACAAGCAATTAATAGTGCCTTGTCCAAGCACTCCCCCTCTCCTTGCATATTTTATAAGGAAGGAGGATGAAATATTATGACTGAATTCATCGTAAATCCGGGCCAGCGCATTCAGGATTTTATTGATGGAGCTGAGCCTGGAGATATTATTACTGTGAACCCTGGTACCTATGAGGAACCAGATATTACAGGTCCGACACTGATCAGGATTGATAAACCGCTGACAGTAAGATCCAGTGGAGGGCCTGAAGTGACGTTTTTGAATGGAAACAGTGAAGAAGAGCGTAATATTGTGGTGGAGATTTCTGCAGCCAATGTGGTTCTTGAGGGCTTTACGATCACAAATCCGCTTTACAGCGGTTCCGCGGAAGCTGTTGGAGTCAGGACCCGATTAATAGACCAGGCTGTTGCGCCGAGTGATGTGGAGATTCGCGGAAACATCATCAGGGAAATTGGAACACCGGCCCGGCAGGCAATTGAAGGGACATATGGAATCAGGACGAGTGCGATAGAAAGGCTTCGGGCAGCTGATAATGAAATCTCTGAGATCAGGCATGCGAGTGCCTCTGCACCGGCCATTGGCATTTCTATTGAGGGCACCTCTCAGCAGCAGCTTGCCAATGACGTAACCCTTGAGGGTAACCGGGTTTACAATATTCAAGCCCTGAGTGAAGAAAGTACTGCGGTCGCTGTGAAAAGAGAAACGGCAAATGTCCTTGTACGGGGGAATAGAATTGAGGCACCTGAGGGAGGTGCTGCCAATGTGAAGAGAGGCATCGCGACAAGCCCGGAAGTAAGAGGCCGGGTAGAAATCGCGGAAAATGCCGTTAAAGGGGCCACTGATGCCGGAATGAGGCTCGGAAGCCCGGCAGAACAAGTGGTGACAAGGAACGAGATTCTAGAAAACAGAATTGGCATCTTCGTCGAGGCTACTGCAGTGACACCGCCAGTGATTCAGCTAAATACATTCAGCGGCAATGAAGAGTGGGGGTTATTCAACGCCTCTGCTGTAACTGTCAATGCGGAAAACAATTACTGGGGACCTGCCGGGCCGAACACACCTGGCGGGGATGACATCGGAGGGCCGGGCCCGGTTGAGTTCATTCCTTTCCTGCGGGTGCCGCCTGGAGTGCCGTTCGTTACTACCGGGCCGATTGCCAACCTGCCCTCAGCAGGCCGGCCGATTAGCCAGCTGTATGTTGTAATTGAGAACGTCAGTGACACGGAAGAAACGGTCAGGATCGAGGGCTATTATCTGACTGACACCCAGAATCTCTATGTGCTGGAGCTGAACCCGCTTGCGCCGGAAAGCTCACCGGGCTCCACCATCACAAGAACCTATTATGCCAACTTTGATTTATTTGAACTCAGG
Organism: Bacillus sp. MMSF_3328; assembly: GCF_030733525.1. Classification (NCBI taxonomy): domain Bacteria; kingdom Bacillati; phylum Bacillota; class Bacilli; order Caryophanales; family Bacillaceae; genus Bacillus; species Bacillus sp. MMSF_3328. The sequence goes on from NZ_JASHIV010000007.1 coordinate 88,177, forward strand.
TTCTTCCCTTCCAGTGACAGAGTCCTGATTTCTGTCTGGGGACTGGACCCCGATGGCCAGCTGGCCGGAAAGCTGAGCCTGGTAAATAATGAATTGACCAGGTTCAGCTAAGGAAAAATTGAGCCGGGGGGACAGGTCCTCTGGCCCGTTTGGGCCAAGGGACCTGTCCCCCCGGCCTGTCACCATTTTGTGTTACCTTTTCCTCGCTCCTTCGTTTAATAAGTGAACGAATAAAAGCGAGGTGGCAGTCCATGTTAAATTACTTATGGCTGGATCACTGTTCCCCAATTCTCGGACAGCTCCCGGCACCGTTCAAGTCCTGTGCGATCCTGCTTCATCCCTTTGTCAGGATGCCTGCCGGCTGGACAGCGGCACAGCCTGATTCAGAGGACGTTTTTTTAAGTGGAGAAGAGGCCCTGGAAAAAGGCCAGCCTGTACCATGGCAAAAGGTGATGAAGGACAGCGGGCTGAATTCACTTGATGAACTGGCACTCGCCCTGCAGACGGCGATTGTGGGATTGAGGAAAGAGTATGCACGGAAGGATTTAGCCGAAGCTCTGGATAATTATATGGATCCGGACCTTTATTTGCCGCCAGAGGACCAGACATCTGTATTTCTGTTGGGGAGTCTGTTGAATGTTCTTGGGTCAAAGCAGGCGGAAAGCATTTATTATTCCAGCCCCATCCCGTTGACAGAAGGTCCATGCCGTTAAAGGAAGCTGCTCCTTTAGGGATTCTCGGGCTTTCAAATGCGGAGCTGATCATCACCGATCAGCAGATGGATTACCTTTTATGAGTGTAATAGATTCTTTCATCACACTGTTTCTGGCCAAAGAGACTGATATAGAGCACATCATCCGGTCCAGCAAATGGGAAGCTATCATCTGCGGCAATAATACCTGCTTGAATTGGTACCTCCAGGAAAATCATACCTGACATAGTGCCCAGGACGAAGGATTGACAGATTATTTATATAGTTGTAGACTATTAGAGAAAATTAAATAAGACCTCACTTTACCAGTGAGGTAGAGGCGCGGTGTTTAACAGTCTTTAGCGAAGCTTGAGAAGCGATGATGCTAGGGAGAAGGAAATATCGCCGAAGCGGGCACATATATCTCAGTATGGCCTGCTGGGTCTGCAGTTAAGAGCTGCAGGACTGTCTCAATGGGCTTCCCGGCTTATTGAGTTGTGCTATCTCATTTAGGGAAAAAAAGAGGACTTATGGGCATATGTATATAACGACCTAAGTTAATCTTAGGTCGTTTTTATTTTGTTCTCATCATACAAATATAGGGGGAGAAAACATGAAAAAAGCTTCATTATTTTTAGCGGGTATGCTTTCGGCAGTCCTTTTGCTGGCCGGCTGCGGATCAAGCACAAGTTCAGGTTCAGATTCAGGGTCATCGGAAAGTGATACGTTCAAGGTTGGCCTGGAGGCAGGCTACGCTCCGTTCAACTGGACGCAGAAAGATGATTCCAATGGCGGTGTAAAAATCAAAGGCTCTGCTGAATATGCGGGCGGCTATGATGTTGAAATTGCTAAGGAGATCGCTGACGGGCTTGGCAAGGAATTAGAAATCGTTAAGACAGAATGGGATGGCCTTGTGCCGGCGCTGACGTCAGGCAAGATCGATGCCATCATTGCGGGGATGTCGCCAACGGCAGAACGCAAAGAGACGATCGATTTCTCTGAGAACTACTATAACTCCCAGCTTGTTATGGTCGTGAAAAAAGGCGGAAAATACGAAAACGCGACTAGCCTCAATGACTTTAACGGAGCTAAAATCACAGCTCAATTGAATACATTCCACTATTCCGTGATTGACCAGATCGATGGTGTGTCCAAAGAAACAGCGATGGACAATTTCCCTGCGATGAGGGTTGCATTGGAATCCGGAATCATTGATGGATACGTGTCTGAGCGTCCTGAGGCAGTCAGTGCTTCTGCTGCCAATAACAATTTTGCGATGGTTGATTTTGAGGAAGGATTCGAAACTTCCGAAGATGATACAGCAATCGCTGTCGGTCTTGAAAAGGGCAGTGAACTCACAGAGCAAATCAACGAGATTCTAAAAGGCATTTCAGAAGAAGAGCGTACCACTATCATGGATGAAGCCATCCAGAACCAACCAGCAGCACAATAAGAAACGCATAGAACCGGCTGTAAGCTTACAGTCGGTTTTATGATGAATATAGAGGGGGAGAAAGATGAGCTTCGATTGGATCGTTAGAATCATCTCTGAAAACTGGCCGATGTTCCTTCGGGGAGCTGGGATCACGCTTCTCATTTCCTTGATCGGAACCATCATCGGAGCCGGCATTGGCTTATTGGCGGGAGTGGTCAGGACCATCCCGGCACCAGAGCGCGGACCCAAAAAAATCTTGCTGAAGGTGATTAATTTCGTCCTTTCAGTATATATCGAATTTTTCCGCGGAACACCAATGATTGTCCAGGCGATGGTCATTTATTATGGGTCTGCTTTGGCATTCGGCGTTGACATCAATGTCCTGGCAGCGGCCATCATCGTTGTATCCATCAATACAGGGGCCTATATGGCTGAAATCGTCCGAGGCGGAATCGTTTCCATTGATAAAGGGCAGTTTGAAGCAGCCCAGGCCATCGGGATGAATCATTATCAGACGATGTGGAATGTCGTGCTCCCGCAGGTCATCCGCAATATCTTGCCGGCAACAGGCAACCACTTTGTCATCAATATCAAAGACACATCTGTCCTTAATGTTATATCAGTATCGGAACTATACTTTATGACCAAATCAGTAGCAGGGAATAATTTTAGATACTTTGAGTCATTCTTTGTGGCATGCGTGATTTATTTTGTCATGACATTCATTGTTACAAGAATCCTGCGTTATTTTGAACGGAAATTAGACGGCCCTGACAATTTCGATTTGCTGGGCAAAGGTGAAAATAATCTGTAAGGGAAGGGGGAGCGGCTATGGAAAAAGTCATTGAAGTTCAGCACTTAAGCAAATCCTTCGGCACAAATCTGGTATTGAAGGACATTGATTTTTCAGTCAGAAAAGGAGAGGTGGTCACGATTATCGGCTCCTCGGGATCCGGGAAATCGACCCTCCTTCGCTGCATTAACCTGCTGGAGAAGCCAAGCGGCGGCCAGATTATCTATAATGGCGAGAACATCCTTGACGATAAGCATGATATTTTTGCTTACCGCCAGAACTTAGGGATGGTGTTCCAGCAATTCAACCTCTTCAATAATCATAATGTCCTGAATAATTGTGTGGTTGGCCAGGTCAAGGTGCTGAAACGCTCTAAGGAAGAAGCGGAAAAAGTCGCCATGAAATATTTGAAAGTGGTGGGCATGGATCAATATGTCAATGCCAAGCCAAGGCAGCTGTCAGGCGGGCAAAAGCAGCGTGTCGCCATTGCGCGGGCACTGTCCATGGAGCCTGATGTGATGCTGTTCGATGAGCCGACATCGGCCCTTGACCCGGAGATGGTGGGAGAAGTCCTGAAAGTCATGAAGGAACTGGCCGGTTCCGGTCAAACGATGCTGATCGTTACCCATGAAATGGAATTCGCTAAAGAAGTATCCGACCGCGTCGTCTTTATGGACAAAGGAGTCATTGCGGAAGAAGGAAGTCCTGAACAGATCTTCAATAACCCTGATCAGGAGCGGACCAGGGAATTTTTGAAGCGGACATTGAAAGTGTAAAAGAGCCGGGGGGACAGGTCCCGTGGCCCGTTTTGGGCCATGGGACCTGTCCCCCTGGCTTATCTTTTTTGTATAGCAGGATTTCGCTTATGGAGCGGTGAATATACAGAAGATGCCGGCCAGAGGAGTGCAAAGGGATGGAATACGAAATCATCAAAGCAGGAGCGGAGCATGAGGAAGCGCTCCTGAATTTATTGCAGTTTTATATTTATGACTTTTCCGAGTTCATCGATGCGCATGTTGGGGAGAATGGGAGATTCAGCGAGTATCCGCTGAGCGGCTACTGGACGGAAGAGGGCCATTACCCATATATAATCAAGCTCAATGAGCGCTATGCCGGTTTTGTGCTGGTGACAGAAGACAGCCAGTCTCTTTCCATCAACGAGTTTTTTATTTTTAAAAAATACCGCCGGGAAGGCCTTGGGAAGCAGGTGGCGAAGGATATCTTTGGGCTGCATAAAGGCAGGTGGGAGATTTTCCAAATCGAGAAAAACAAGCCTGCCCAAGGGTTTTGGGGGTGTGTGATAGATGAATATACAAACGGGGAATTTATGGAGCGGGAGGATGAGCATAAGCGGGTCATACAAGAGTTTGTCAGCGGAACAAAGCAAAATACATAAATGCAGGGGGATATGATGGTTTCTTTAAAAGAAATAGACAGACATAATTTTTTTGATGTGATTGATTTAAAGGTAGCTGAAGAGCAGAAGTCATTTGTCGCGACGAATCTGTTCTCGCTGGCACAGGCGAAGGCATTTCCAGAGTGCAACTGCCTGGCAATCTACCATGAGGAAAAGCTGGTAGGATTTACGATGTACTGCATAGATTTTGACGATAAGGAATATTGGATCTACCGATTGATGATTGATGCCAAATATCAGTCCCAAGGCTATGGGAAAGCGGCGATGGAGAAGCTGATTGAGCTGATCAAGGAGGACAAGGACCACCAAGTGATCTATTTAAGCTTTGAGCCGGAGAACGACCGGGCGAAGGAAATGTATGAAAAGCTTGGATTTGAGGCTGACGGCCGGGTGATTGATGGGGAGATTGTTTATAGGCTGGGTTATTAAGACGGAGTTGGGCCGGGGGGACAGGTCCCTTGGCCCATTTTGGGCCAGAGGACCTGTCCCCATGGCCTTTGAAAGGTGGAGAATCAAGCATGGACAGGCGTAAGGGAATACTTCTTGTTATGACGGGCGCGATGTTTTGGGGGATTGGCGGTACAGCGGCCAAGAAGCTTTTTCAGGATTTTCAGATTGATGTGGATTGGCTGGTGACCGTCCGGCTGCTCATTGCAGGGGTTTTGCTTTTGGCCGTCCAATACTTTGCAAAAGATCGTGCCCAGATCCTTGGTGTGTGGAAAAAGAAGAGTTCGGCTCTTCGTTTGATTATTTTTGGTCTGCTCGGAATGCTTGCTGTCCAATACACCTATATGGCATCGATTGAGCATGGAAATGCCGCGGTGGCAACGCTTCTGCAGTATTTGGCCCCTGTGATGATCATCTTATACCTGGTCCTCCGCAAACAAACGGTGCTGACGCGGGGAGATTTGCTGACCATCGCTTTGGCTTTGTTCGGAAGCTTCTTCTTGCTGACGAACGGCTCCATCTCGCATTTATCTGTGCCGGTGCCAGCGGTCGTATGGGGAGTTTTGTCCGGGGCGGCTTTGGCCTTTTATACGCTGTATGCTGTGCCGCTGCTTAAGGAATACGATTCCCTTGTCATTGTCGGATGGGCAATGGTGATTGGCGGGCTCGCGCTGAGCTTTGTCCATCCTCCCTGGCGAATGGACAGTCAGAGCTTAACGGGTGAAGCTTATGTGTATTTAGCCTTTGTGGTCCTTTTTGGGACGATGATTGCATTTTGGTTTTATATAGAAAGCCTGCAAATCCTGCATCCGAAGGAAACCAGCCTTTTGGGCAGCGTCGAGCCGCTTGCGGCTGTTCTGACAACCGTATTTTGGCTGAAGGAGCCTTTTGGTGTCTTTCAGTGGGCGGGTACGGCCTGTATTATTGGGATGATTTTATTTATTGCGCTGAAAAAAGAGCCTGCTGAGGGGAAGATGCTGCCGGGTGGAAGAGAAGAGCCGCTCAGAGTAAGCTAGGGGTTCTATCTGACCCTCCAAAAGGGAGAGTCGCAAATATATAAAAAAACTCGCAAATATATCCAAAAACTCGCAAAGATAGGCTGAGGGTAGGCCGGGGGAAAAGATCATCTGGCCACCCTGATGCAAGGGACCCGACCCTCCGCTTCAAAAAACCTATAAAAACTGGTTTAACTGTTATAATATCCGGGTATAAGTAAATGTTTTTTATTCATATAGCACATAGTAGGGGGATGTAGTAATGAGTATCAAACGAATCTTGAAGGATGAGTTAGTGCAATTTATTAACAACCACGGGGAAGAGTTTGAAAACAAATTGCTGTCTGAAGCAGTGAATGTTTCTGGGAAGATCAATGAGATTTTAAATAAGGGGAATATTGACCTTCTAAAAAATGCGAGGAAGTTAATTTACTTTATTGTTGACCACAATGAAAGCGACCTTATCGCATTTGCTCAGGAAGAAGGGGTTGCCTGGGCAGGGCATTCTTTAACTCTTTCTTTGAAACTGGAATGGGTCCAGGCCATAAGAAGAACAACTTGGCACATTATCGGCAGCCTTAATGAGGAAAGAGATGAGAAGATTCCAGCTTCAGATTTTTTTGAGTTGGAAAAAGCGGTGAATGACCAGATTGACCAGTTTCTTAACAATTTCTTCTTAAGCTACTCAAAATATAAAGATACAATGCTTCTTAAACAGAGGGAAACGGTTGAACATTTATCTGTACCTATTATACCGGTCAGTGAAACGGTTTCTGTCCTGCCTCTGATTGGATCGATGGATACGTACAGAGTTGAAATAATAGAAGAGAAGGTTCTAAATGAAATTGCAGCTACAAGGATCCAGACACTTGTTATTGATCTGTCAGGCATTGCCATGATGGAAAAAGATGTGATGGATGATTTTGAAAAGGTCCTGGCAGGAGTGGGCATGATGGGTTCAAAGGCCATTCTTACCGGGCTGAGGCCGGATCTTGTCAAAAAGATGGTCCGTGCCGGTATCCGCTTTGAGAAGGGTGCTGAAACAAAGGGGACGCTTCAAGAGACGTTAAAGGCATACCTGAAATAATCGACAAAGCAAGGCCGTTGAATCGGTCTTGCTTTATTTTTTTATCAAAAATTCCACCCCTCCGCTATGATGACTTTCTAAAAAAAGGACATAATATTTGCGAGGTGATTGGATATGAATAAGGAAAATTTCAAACTGACATCTTCTGAGATCGGTTCCTTGTGGGGAGAGTACATAAACGGAACAGCGGTTGATATAGTGAATAGATATATGTATTCCATTATTGAGGATGAAGAGATTAAGAGCATTTTTAATGAAGCGATCATGATATTCGAGCGGCAAAAAGCAAAATTAAAGGCGTTTATTGAGAACGAAGGTTTTCCTGTTCCTATTGGGTTTAACCAAACCGACCTGTACCCAGGTAAGCAGAGGTTGTTTACAGACACATTCTGCCTGAATTATTTAAATATCATGACTACACATGGACTGCTGGGGCACACCACATCATTAGGCATTTCGGTAAGGAAAGACTTAAGGTTATTTTACGGCGAATGTGATGAAGATGGGAAACAAATGTATCATCAAACTGTTGATTTATTGCTTGAGAAAGGACTTTTCCAAAGGGACCCGTTATTTTATCCAGAAGGACAGCCTAAGTATGTCACAAACAAGGATTTTAAGGATGGTTTTTTCGGCAATGGCAGAACGCTTTCGGCACCGGAGGTCATCAGTATTTCTTTGAACATCAAAAAGAGCATTATGGCCAAAACTCTTTCGATTGCTTTCAGTCAAATTGCCCAGTCAGAAGAGGTAAGAAAGTTCTTAACCAGTTCTGAGAAGACTGCCGATGGCCAGATCAAATCTCTTTCTAAGATCATGCAGGCGGATAATCTGCCGGTGCCAAAGTCCTGGGAAACAGAAGTTACTGTATCAACGGAATCGCCTTTTTCCGATAAATTAATCATGTATCATATGGGATTCTTATTTCAAGCCGCCCAAAATTACCATGGTGCTGGCCTGGCTTCTGCAATGAGAACCGACCTGGTCACTACGTACGAAGCAACCATTCTGCAAAACCTGGTGGTTACAAAAAACTGGTTTGATATTATGGTGAAAAACAAGTGGCTCGAACAGCCTCCGCTGGCACCGAATAGAGCAGAAATGGCGAAGCGGAAATAGCTTAGAATGCCCTACGATCAGATAGGGCATTTTGCTGTTGAAGGCATCTTATAAAGCCTGAATGAGGGGAGGTAAGAAGTGAGCTGACGATAGCTGAGGTGAGATTCAGCGGGTTTGCCCTTTGCAATCTGCGCGGAGTATACACTGTATTTGGTGCCTGGTCCCGACTTTTTCTAAAGCTTGAAGCATTGGGGCCATACATCATTTTACTTAAATTTTAGTGATATCTAATATGATTTTGCTGACATATCACATATGGAGACACCGAGCTGGCCGGCAGCTCCAAGTATAAGCCCAATAATAGATTCTTTCGGAGAACCAGCAATTAAAATCACTGTAAAAAAATCAGATGATTGCTGAACTTATCTGTAATACCACATTAAAACCTCCTCTTTCCGGATTTTACCCTTCCGCAATTAGAAGTAAAGGCCATCATGTTTTTCTATTTGAAAAGCGCCAAGGATCAATATCTGAAGCCAATCTATTTCTATACCGCCCAATAATTTGGTAAACTTTCCGGTATGTGATAAGTGAAAAATATGCCAATTGGAGAAGGTGATTGAGATTCAACCAGAATTTACTTTAATGAGCATAGTTATTGTGATTGTACTCGGTATGTTTTCGCAGTGGCTGGCGTGGCGGATTCAGTGGCCATCCATCGTAATCATGACGGTTGCCGGGCTTTTAATTGGCCCGATATTCGGCCTTGTCAATCCGCAGGAAGGGCTGGGGGAGCTGTACAGCCCGATTATCTCTCTTGCTGTTGCACTGATCTTATTTGAGGGCAGTACGAGCCTTGATATCCGCGAGCTGAAAGGCATTTCCAAGTCTGTTTTTCGCATTGTAACACTTGGAGCACTCATTGCCTGGATCGGCGGTTCTTTAGCAGCCCACTATATTGCCGGGCTGGATCTTGAAATTTCCTTTATCATCGGCGGATTATTTGTAGTGACCGGGCCTACAGTCATCATCCCATTGCTCAGGCAGGCAAAATTGTCTGCCCGCGTCTCTTCGGTTCTGAAGTGGGAAGGAATCATTGTAGATCCAATTGGTCCTTTACTGGCCTTATTTGCTTATGAAATTATCAAAATTACCTTGGATGGACCTTTTCAGTTTAAAGATTTCATTCCGTTTTTTATCGAGGCCCTCCTGGCGACTTTAATCGGTCTTGTAATAGGGCTGCTTGTCAGCTTCCTGGTGAGCAGAGGATTGTTCCCTGAATACTTGAAATCACCGCTGATCTTTTGCTTTGTCCTGATTTGCTTCACGCTTGGCGAAGGGATCATGCATGAGACTGGGATGCTGGCTGTAACAGTCATGGGACTGACGCTTGCCCGGACGAAGAAGCATGTCCATTCAATCGGAAGCATCGGCCATTTTATGGAGAACATTTCGGTTATGCTGACGTCCACTGTCTTTATATTATTGACGGCCTCTTTGACAAGAGAGACGATTATGGACGTTTTCACGTGGCCGATCATTTTATTTGTCATCACTATGCTGTTTCTTATCAGGCCGGTGTCTATCTGGCTTTCCACAATCGGAACAGAGCTGACACTGCAGGAAAAAACACTCGTGAGCTGGATTGCGCCAAGGGGAATCGTTGCCTTGACGGTTTCAGGGTATTTTGCCGCTTTATTAATAGAAGATGGCTATTCAAATGCAACGATACTAACGCCGCTCACCTTGGCCCTTGTTTTTATTACGGTGTGCGCCCATGGCTTTTCCATCGGTCCGATTGCCCGGAAGCTGAAATTGGCAAATCCGGAGTCTTCAGGCGTCCTGATGGTGGGGGCGAGCAGTTTCGCGATTGCCTTCGCTAAGCATTTGAAGGAGATAAACGTTTCCGCCCTGATCACAGACACGTCCGCTGACCGCCTCTTCCTTGCAAAAAGGCTGGAGATTCCGACCTATCAGGGGGAGATTCTTTCCGAGCACAGCGATTTCGAAATCGACAAAAGCCCTTATAATTTCCTCCTGGCTATGAAAGGGAATGCAGCCTATAACGCGCTTGTTTGCCAAACCTATCTTCCTGAATTCGGATATAACCATACCTTCTCGCTGCCGACAGCAGAAAGGAAAACCGAGCATAAGGAAATCTCCACCGCGTTCAAAGCACATCTGCTGTTTGGAGAAGAAGCGACCTTTACTGAGCTGAACAGAATGGTCAATATCGGCTATAAACTGAAGACAATTGAAATTGACAGCAAGCAGACAGTGGAAAAAGAAGAAACGGAAACGGACAGAATTCCGCTATGCGTAAAAAGAAAGAACGGCAGCCTTGTTTTTTTCACCTTCAGCGAAAAGCCTGTACTAAATGAGGGAGATTTGCTAGTGGTGTTAGAGCAGGGGGAGAAAGAATAAATATAGGTGCCTGACCCATTCTGAGCTGTAAAGCAGCGTGGGCCAGGCACCTTTCCTATTTTTTCAGCAGCAATCAGACCAGGGTTTCAGCACATTCTCTTTTGTTCAAAGTAATCTTCCCCTTTGATAGCTTGATCGTAATGTCAGATTTCTCAGCAATATTCTGGTCATGGGTTACAACAATCACACATTTCCCTTCGTTATGAGCCAAGTCCTTCAGCAGGTTCACAATTTCGTTTGCTGTGTTTTCATCCAGATTTCCTGTCGGTTCATCGGCCACAATCAGATCAGCTTCGCAGCAGAGTGCCCGGGCAATCGAGACACGCTGCTGCTGGCCGCCGCTTAGTGTCAGCACTTTCTGGTGTGCCTGCCTGCTGGAGATGCCGACACGCTCCAGCATATTCAATGCGAATTCTTTTTTATTCTTATGGCTTGCCCCTGTGATTTCCATTGCCGTCATCACGTTTTGAAGCCCTGTCATATAGGGAAGCAGATTGTAAGATTGAAAAACAATGGATACATACTTATTGCGGAATTTCGTTAGCCCGATTTTCTTTATATCCTTCCCCTCATATACTACCGCTCCCTCTTTGGGAACATCCAGGGCGCTGGCGAGCGCAAGGAACGTCGTTTTTCCTGAACCGGATGGGCCGATGATTGTGTAAAAAGCCCCCCTCTCAAAGCTGACATTGATATTGTTAAGGATCATATGCTTTTTATTCTCTTGTTTGTACCAATAACTAATATTTTCAAATTTGAGTAAAGTCATTTTGTCTCCTCCATCCTTTAATCCTGTCTGCTCAATATCGTTTTAGGCTGAAGACGCAAAACCGTTAAGGATGGCAGCAGGGCAGACAGGGCTGCAATCAGAATGCCAATCATTGCAAGCATGGCAAGATCTTCTGCTGTGACGCTTACGTCCAATTCCTGAATGGTTTCAGCCTGCTCTGATTGAGCTTCAGGCATACCCGGCATTCCGCCGCCAAAGCGCATCCCCCCGCCGCGGAAGGATTCAGGTTCTGAGGTTTCCGCAGCTGACTGCAATTCCTGATTCAATAGCTGGTCGCTCACTTCTTTGGCCACGATATTGCCGCTGAGAGTAGCAATTCCGAGGGAAAGCGCCGCAACGAGAAGAATCTCAGCGATGAACTGGCCGGCCATTTTCCAGCGCCGTTCACCAATTGCCAAAAGGACGCCCATCTCATATTTGCGTTCACGAATCGACATCATCACAATCAGCCCCAAAATGATGGCACCTGCAATAGAGACAAGATAAACAATATTATTTGAAAAGCTTGCTACGTTCTCGATTGGCCCGACCATCTGCTGGTACAGCTGATCATTTGCATCAAGTTTAAAGGTTTCAAAATCAATGCTGCTCTCCTTTTTCGCCTGTGCGACAAAGCTTTCCATATCAGCAGGATCATCAATATAGTAAGTGGCACTGTCAATGGTCCCCTCATAGCCGCTGCCTTTAAGTGCAGCAGCATTGGTATAAGGCACATAAAGCTTGTTATATGGAATCATGGCAGTAAAGTCCATGCCCTGGTCAGAGCCTGTGGAAGCTGTTTGATAGATACCTTTGATTTGGAGCTCGAGTGTGGCCGAATCATCTCTTGGATTGGCCACTGCAATGGAGTCGCCCACCTTCAGTCCGTTTTCCTCTGCAAGAGTCTGTTCAATGAGAACAACGTTTTTTCCCAGGTCGTCTTCCGTAATATGTTCACCCTCGATGATTGAAGCAGTGCCGTCCATGAATTCCGCAGTGGAATCAGTAAAGCTTACTCCCTGAAGGCTGACGTCTCCCTGGGCCATCCCGCCGCCCATCCTGCCGCCCGGAGCAGCTGATTCTGTGGTGCCTTCTTCTGTTGTTCCTGACTCATTATTTGTGATTGGTTCAAAGCTTGAAGCAAGGGCGGTAGTAGAAGAATAGAAATTATAGCCTTTGATTTGTTCATATGAGGTCAGTTCTTCTGCTGCTTCTGCAGGAATCGGGGCAGACTGGAATCGCATGCGTTCTCCGTTCGTCTGCTGGGACTGCATCTGCTCGCGCATCTTTTCCATATCGACCTGCAGGGTGACGTTAGCGCCAAGCTTCTGCCGGGCAAGATCGCCCGATTTTTTGGCGGCAGTCTGAATGGATAGGCCGGCCAGAACCAGGACGCAAATGACCGTGAAAACAAAAATTTGCAGCAGGCTTTTACCTTTCCTGGCTTTCACGCTTAAAAAAGACCTTTTTAAAAAGTTCATACATTTCTCTCCTTTAGCCAAATTGGGTACAAGGCTAATCTTAAGAGGAATTTATGGCAAAAATGTGAACGAAGTATTGCCTAAAAAGGAATAAAAACAGGTGCCTGGCCCCGTATTGCATATCAGCGGGGAAGGCACCTGTTCTATTTCCGTTTCTTAAGGTAAAAAGCAATAGCGATGGCAGCTGCCAGCAATAGAAGGGTGAGGAGGACATAAGGAACCAGATCCATCCAATGAGAAGGAGCCTCATGGGCAAAGACTGCTTTTCGCCATTCATTGTCCGCAATTTCAACAGCTATGCCCTCGTCAGTTGGCAGATCCTTTATCTCAAAATAATTTGTACCAATCTGATATTCATTGGAAGCATTCCCGTAGTATTCTCCCGTCATGTCATCAGGGCGGGTTTCTACTTCGCCAATATTCTCTCCGATTAGGCTTTCCGGCACGTTTTCATCTGTCACTTCATAAACATTTCCATCCCAGACGACGAAAGGGTAGGCCCAGCTTAATGCCTGGGCGGAAGCTGCGAAAATTATCAAAACGAATGGGAAAAGCAGCAGAGTTCTTTTCATCATCACATCTGCGGAGCTTCCATCCCCATCATGGCCCATTCCTCTTTGGCTGGGCCATAAACACCGGGAACCGTTAACCCGGCCTGGCGCATAAGGATGGTCATTTGCCCGCGATGGTGAATTTGGTGCTGGATGATGAAGAATAACAGCTGGCCGTTTGACATTCTTTGGCCGAAGAAGTCTTTTTCTTCGCTGAGAGTTTTATCTGTCCACTGCTCCTTGACTGCATGAGCGAGAGCGCTGCTCGCTTTTTGGTAGATATCAGAAATGAATTTGGCTGATTGGGGGACCGGATAGTCTTTGGCGGGTGCCTCAAAAGCCAGGCCGGTTTGAGAGGCCATTACACCGATTGCTGTTGCCGTATGCCAGGCAATCCTTCCCAGTGTCCAGTTCTGGGCTGTGACCTCCTGGGACAGGGATTCATCTGTCAGCTGGTCGAGGACCTTCTGTGTTGTATGTACTTCATAGTTCCATAGCTTTAAAAAACCATCCAATGTCTGAAACATCTTCATTCCTCCTTGCTTCAATTCTTCACCAATATATTCCCTGTCTGAAGAGAATTACCTGTTTTTTCAAGGAAATACTTTTGGTGTAATTGAAATGCTGCTGATGATGGACTTTTTTACAGAGTTGTAAAACGGTTTGCCTGCCCTGTAAAGATAATTAGGATGATAGGTGCGAAAAGCCTGGGGATGCAAAGATCCTCCCTTTAACCTTGCTAGTTTTCCAGCAGGTTCATGAGCGAGTGGATGATAGGTCAAATTCGGCCACTCGGCTTTCAGGTATTGGTCATATCGCGGTCCTGTGAAAAATAGAACCACGTCAGGCTTCAGGATCTCCAATTCTTCCCTGATCACAGGGAATGCTTCCTTTTGAATAGCTACCAGACTCTTCTTGGGAGCGCCTTTGCTGTTTTCCTTTCCTAGCTTGATAAGATTATTCCAGACTATCTCGACACGCTTGTCCGGGTAAGCTTCTTTTATATCCCCGGTATAATCTTTTACCGTGTTCCAAAAAGGCCCTCCATAGCGGAAGCACTTCCCCTCGCCAAAAAACCTGGAGTAGGTCCCCAGCAGCTCCTCTATGGATTTAGAGCCCAGGCTGCCTTCCCATGTATTCGTTTCCTGGCCCAAGAACATTACTTTTAAGTCGGCTTTTTGATATTGTTCCTCATCGTTTATTTTCAGAAGAAGAGGGTTGCTGAGATTGTTTCCTTCAAGAGAAGAGAGCATGCCTGGATAATATTTTTCGTATAAGTTATAAAGCTGTTTGTTTATCATCATATTCCCTTTCTTTTTTATCATATATGGATGACTTTACCACAAATTAGGGGCAGATGAAGGGTTGGTTAATTATCCTGCTTGCAAGGAGCATATTCTAAAAGGAGTTATGAGGAAATCATTAGGCACTGCTCACTTCAGCTCGGAACTTGAGCAGAATATCCTAATAAAATCTTACTTTTAACAAAGGATAAAACATGCCATATGTCCTGTTTCCTGCAATTTACAATCACTTAACAGAATATCACAAGAAAATTAATACATCCTCATTATGCTGATAATTAGAAACTATCAATTAAAGGGGGATTTGAAATGAAGAATCATTTGAGGAATAAGGTTGCCGGGATTTCTGTGGCTGCGGCTGTTGCGTTTTCTTCTCTGGGATTTGCTGTAAACAATCACCTGGCTGAGGCAAAGGACAACAAGAAGAAAGAGCCTGCCAATGTCATTATGATGGTCATGGACGGGACAAGCGCAGGGGCCACTAACCTGGCGAGATGGTACAAAGGCGGGAATCTGGCGATGGATGAGATCCTCATCGGGGGGGTGCGCACCCATTCCGCAGAATCGGCAATCACGGATTCTGCACCTGCTGCAACGGCTTTAGCGACAGGCAATAAAAGCAATGACAAGGTAATCGGGCTTCTGCCTGCACTGGTGAATACACCGGGTGTCTCTCCAGTCAGCGAGAAGGATGCCCACAGACCGGTGGCCAATGTGCTCGAGGGGGCAAAGCTGGCTGGAAAGTCGACAGGAATCATTTCCACATCTGAAATTCAGCATGCAACGCCTGCAGGATTTTCATCACATGCGGCGCACCGCAGCAATTATCAGGACATTGCCGAGCAGCAGGTATACCAGGGCATTGATGTAGTCCTTGGCGGAGGCAAAGAATCTCTGGCACCAGGAACAACCAAGAATGCCCGCGTTGATGGCGAGAATCTATTGAATGTGATCAGCCGAAACGGCTACCAGTTTGTCGAGACAAAGGAAGCCCTCCTAAAATCGAAATCAAATAAAATCTGGGGCTCATTTGCGCCTTCCGCAATGGCCTATGACTTTGACCGAAAGGCTGCAAAGAGCAGCCAGCCTTCTCTGGCTGATATGACGAAAAAAGCGATCACAACGCTGGACAAGAACAAAGAAGGCTTCTTCCTGTTTGTTGAAGGAAGCAAGGTGGACTGGGCAGCGCATGCCAATGACACCGTCGGAATTCTTAGTGATGTACTGGCATTTGATGATGCAGTGAAAGAAGCCCTCGATTTTGCGAAAAAAGACGGCAACACAATGGTCATCGCAGTCAGTGACCACGGAAACAGCGGAATCACAATGGGGAACGTCAACACAAACAGCAATTACCCGGAAATTCCTGTATCAGCTTATATCGACCCGCTGAAAAAAGCGTCCATGACACTTGAAGGGGCTTTAAGCCAACTGAAAGCAGACCGCTCAAACATGGAAAAAGTGGCCGGCCTGTACGGATTGGATAATCTGACAAAAGAAGAACTCGATAAATTGAAGGCGTCCGCAAACCTGCAGTCTGATATGGCCAAAATGCTCGCAAACCGCGCGAATATCGGCTTCTCCACTGGCGGGCATACCGGCGAGGATGTATTCTTGTACGCATATGGACCATCAAGGCCTTTCGGATTGATCGATAACACTGATATTGCTAAAGCAATGGCAAAGCATATGGGCTTCAACCTGAAATCCGTTACAGACAAGCTGTTCGTCAATGCGAAAGAGTCGTTTGAGAAAAAAGGCTACAAGACCCGCATTGATGTAACAGATGCGAACAACCCGGTCTTTATCGCAGAAAAAAGCAAGACAAAGATCGAACTGCCTGTGAACAAAAATATCGCTCATATCGTACAGAACAACAGGATTGTCACGAAAAAACTCGATGGCGTCACGGTCTTTAACGGAAAAGATTTCTATGTTTCCGAAAAGGCTTTGAATCTGTCTAAATAATGGTACAAGAGGTGCTTCCCCGGGGAGGCGCCTTTTTCTTTTTGTTAGAGAAGGAAAACGGAACGGTTGACAAACGACCCGTTCGCTACTATTATATAAAAAATATTGCTGTATAATTTCATACCAAGCTATGAATGCCATGGGTCGTGCTGTGGCAGGAGCAGCTTCTGGAGAGACCGCGGGTTTCCGCGGCGCCGAAGGGTTCACCATCTCAGGCAAAAGGACAGAAGAGTATTGGATATACATTTGGCATGCTTTATGACTTGCCTTTATATTCGTTATTCTGATGATCAGGAGATTGGGGATTCCCCAGTCTCTTTTTTTATTGCAGTAAAACTTTGTGTTCAATATTTCACATCTAAGGGTCAGACCCCATTTTAAGAGGAGGAATCAGGAATGGCACAGCAGGAGTTAAAAAGAGATTTAGCCAATCGGCATGTACAGTTGATCGCGATTGGCGGCACGATTGGGACAGGGTTGTTCCTTGGGTCCGGAAAAGCGATCCAGCAGGCCGGCCCGTCCATCATCCTTGCATATCTGCTCGTCGGAACCGCCTTGTTTTTTGTCATGAGGGCACTTGGGGAGCTGCTCTTATCAAAAGCGGGCTATCAATCTTTCACAGATATCGCCGAAGATTATCTTGGGCCGCGGGCAGCTTTTGTGACAGGCTGGACCTATTGGTTCTGCTGGATCATGACCGCGATGGCCGATGTAATCGCAGTCGGCGTCTATGTTCAATACTGGTTCGACATCCCGCAATGGGTGCCGGCCATCATCTCCCTGATTATCCTGCTCGGATTCAACCTGCTGACGGTCAAGCTGTTCGGGGAGCTGGAGTTCTGGTTTGCCCTAATAAAAGTAATTACGATCCTTGGGCTGATCGCAGTCGGCATCTTCCTGCTGATCACCGGATTTAAGACCGATGCGGGAACCGTTTCGCTGAGCAATCTCTGGGAACATGGCGGAGCATTCCCGAACGGGGCGGCAGGATTCTTATTTTCCTTCCAGATGGTAGTCTTTGCCTTCGTTGGCGTGGAACTCGTTGGCGTTTCGGCAGCGGAAACGAGCAGCCCGCAGAAAAATATCCCGGCTGCCATCAATAAGATCCCGCTCCGCATCCTGTTTTTCTATGTAGGCGCCCTGATCGTCCTTTTGTCGATCAATCCATGGACAGACCTGAATGCAGCAGAAAGTCCCTTTGTGAAAACCTTCAGCCTCTTCGGGATCCCGGTTGCAGCTGGAATCATCAATTTCGTCGTCCTGACTTCAGCCGCATCTGCCTGCAACAGCGGGCTGTTCTCAACGAGCCGGATTCTGTTCAGCCTAAGCAAAAACAATCAGGCACCGGCACGTCTGAACAGGCTGAATAAGCAGCATGTACCGGCCAACGCTCTGTGGCTGTCTGCCCTGGTCGTATCAGTGGGGGCTCTTTTAAGCAAGCTCTTGCCAGGACAGGCGTTTGCCATTGTGACCACCATCAGCGCAATCTGCTTCATCTGGGTATGGGGCGTCATCCTGATCTGCCATCTGAAGTATAAAAGAACGCGCCCTGAGCTGCATGCGGAATCTGCTTTCAAGGCGCCGTTCACTCCATTAGTGAATTATCTCGTTCTCGCATTGTTTGCGATGATCCTCCTGATCATGCTGATTGCCGAAGAAACAAGGCCGGCGCTCCTGCTGACGCCTGTGTGGTTCCTTCTGCTGTATGTAGTCTATTTTTACAGAGGGAAGAAGAAGAAGGAAGAAGTGCCTGCGGTTAAAGGAGTACATTAAGATGGCCATGATTATCTCCCTGAATTATGCTATAAAGAAAGGGCATAGAAATCAGCCAAAGGAGATTGAATGATGGAGCAAGAATTGGTTCTATGGTCAGACAGGATTTCATATTTAACGCCTGTCGGCCCGACAGACAGGCCGATCCTGATGGCTGTCTCGGGGGATAAGCATACCTTAATGATAGATGCCGGCAATTCTGCGGCACACGCAAAGCTATTTTTGGAAAAATTAAAAGAAGCGGGTAGGCCGGAGCCAACTGTGGCAGCCATTACCCATTGGCATTGGGACCATATTTTTGGGCTTGAATCCCTGGATATCCCGTCGATTGCCTCTGTTGATACAAGGGTGGAGATGGAAAAACTGGTCCCATTTAAGTGGGATGACCGATCACTGGACGAGCGGGTTGAGGAGGGAATTGAGATCCAGTTCTGTGCGGATGCGATCAAGGAAGAATTCCCGCAGCAGGAACGGCCTATCCGGATCAGCCTGCCGGACATAACATTCAAGGATGAAATGACGATCGACCTTGGCGGCATCACCTGTGTCCTGAAGCAGGTGGGCGGAGACCACGCCCCTGATTCGGTCATTATTTATATAAAAGAAGAGCGGATGGCCTTTCTGGCCGATGCGACTGCGCCGAAGATGTATGCGCCAACCTGGCGTTTTACGGCCAAGGCAACACTCGACATGCTTGATAAAATTGAGATGTTCAATGCGGATACGTATATCTCCTCCCACTGGAAGCCTATTACAAAAGAAGAATACCAGGCGGAGGCGAGTCTGCTCCGGACTCTGTCCCACTTAGTGGCAGCGTACGAAGGCGATCAGGACAAGATGAAAAAAGGTCTTGAAGCGTTTTACGGCCGGCCGCTTACCAATGAAGAACAAGAAACGCTCATATACTTTGTGAATGGTTTTATAGGATAGGGGGATGAAGATGGCGAAAAAGAGATGGCTGGTGATCCTGCTGCTTCTATTAATTGCAGCAGGCGTATTGGATATCCTATTTGAGGGGCTGTTTTTTCAAATGCTGCCCGATTCAATCCAAACTAATTTAAGGGACATGCTTTAAGCCGAAAGGATGAGAAGATGCTGAAGGAAGTGTGTGTAGAAAATCTGACACTGATTCCCGAGAAGATCAGTAAAGGCGCCCAACGCGTGGAGCTGTGCGATAATCTTTCGGTCGGAGGGACAACCGTCAGCCATGGTGTTGCCGTGAAGGCAATCGACTATTGCCGCAGGCATAATGCGGGAGTCATGGCGATGGTGAGGCCGCGGGGCGGAGATTTTGTCTACAGAGTGGAAGAAATCGAGGTTATGAAGGAAGACATTATTCATCTTAAGCAGCTCGGCGCAGATGGCGTGGTGTTCGGCTGCCTGACGGAGGATGGCTGGATTGATGAAGGGGCTATGAAGGTTTTATTGGAGCTTGCAGAAGGGCTGGAGACTGTCTTTCATATGGCGTTTGACCATATCCGGCATGACAGGCAGCTGGAGGCCATAGACTGGCTGGCGGAGCATGGTGTGAACCGGATTCTGACGCATGGCGGGCCATCTGAGTCTGGAATCCTTGAGAATCTGCCGCGTCTTCAGGAGTATATGGAACACGCTGCAGGCCGGATTACGATCATGCCGGGCGGCGGGATTACGGATGAAAATCTTCCTGAGATTGCGGCAGAGCTGGATATTCGAGAGATTCATGGGACCAGGATTGTTGGGTAAGTGCAAATTAGTGGGAGGGAGGCCGTGCGGAACGGTCTCTTTTTTTGTGCCCGCAAGATGGGCAGGTTGCAAATATATGGTGAAAGTCGCAAATAAAAAGGTAAAGTTTCAAATATCTTCCAGGAGTCGCAAATATCTCCCGAGACTCGCAAATAAGCGTCTGGAAATTCCTTCTGCCAGTTAAAAAAATCCCCTCGCAAACAGATAATGCCCTAACCAAGCATTCCCTTCTGAGGAATGTTGACAAAACGTCAACACTCTCTGTAATATTGATAGAAGTGATATAGCTAGAAAGGAAAGAGAGCATGGCAGAGAATAGCAAGGAAATTGGCGGGCTTCTGAAGGGGCTGCTGAAAGAGCGCTCACTTTCGATGAGAAAGCTGGGCCAGCTGGCGGGGATCGATCCAGCAGTGATTTCGAAGATCGTCAACGGAAAGCGCAAGGCGACCCCTGAGCATCTGCAGCGGTTTGCCGAGCATTTGAACGTTCCGATCTCCAGATTATATGAGGCCGCTGGCTATCCGCTCGGCCCCGCGCCAGAGCGCAATGACTCGATTGGCCAGATTCAGGATATCCTCAAAACGGCCCACCTGATGGACGGGGAATTCCGTCTTGAAGATGTGAAAGAAGAGCTGGCAAAATATGAAGAGCTTTCACAGACAGGGGAAGGGACCGGGAGGATTCTCAGCCAGTTTGATGAGAAGGTCAAAAAAGTGGCAGGCATGGGACCCTTTATCCAGCAGCTGCAGGAAATGTACGAGAAATTCTCCTTGAAAAAAGGCACGAAGACGGAGCTTGCCCTGATGGGAGGCGCTCTACTTTACTTCATTGCCGCTGTTGACTGCATCCCGGATTACCTCTTTCCGGTCGGATATTTAGACGATGCCGTGGTGATCCATTGGGCCATGAACGCCCTTCCGATGAAAAAAACAAAGACTATATAAAGGATTGGAGATAACATGAGCAGACTAGCACGCAATAAAAAGAAAAAACGCGGATGGAAAGTATTCACTGTTCTGCTGCTGCTGATTGTGGCAGCCGGCGGCTATTTCGCCTACCAATACCAGGCGGGTGTGGACATGGCTGACCCGGTGAAGGCGAAGCAAAAAGAAGAGGATATTGAGTTCAATGGGGTGAAAAGCCTTGATGATAAGATCAACGTCCTTTTGCTTGGAGTCGATGCACGTCCGGATGAAGAAAAGTCACGCACAGACTCTATCATGGTCGCACAATATGACCCGAAGGAAGGAACGGCCAAGGTTATTTCCGTCATGAGGGATATCTACACAGAAATCCCAGGCTATAAAAATTACAAACTCAACACTGCATTTTATCTGGGCGGACCGGACCTGCTCCGCGAAACGCTGAAAAATGATTTTGACCTGGATATTGAATATTATGCCCTGATCGACTTTAAAGGGTTTGAAAAAGTGGTTGATGCTCTTGCTCCGGAAGGGATTGAAATCGATGTAGAGAAGCAGATGTCCGCTAATATCGGTGTCTCCCTCGAGCCTGGGCTCCAAAGGCTGAATGGGCAGGAACTGCTTGGATATGCCCGCTTCCGCAAAGATGCCGAAGCTGATTTCGGACGGGTCCGCCGCCAGCAGCAGGTCATCAATGCCATGAAGGATCAGCTCCTGAGTGCTAATGGCGTCCTTAAACTGCCTAAGATGCTCGGCACCGTGCAGCCCTATATTCAGACAAACCTTAAGGGTGCAGACCTTCTCGGCTTAATGAAGAGCCTTGCCCTGAAGCAGCCGGAGACAGTGGAGACTCTGACCGTTCCTGTTGAAAACTCATATACCAATGAAAGATATGATGGAATCGGGCTGGCGCTCGATATCGACTTTGAACAAAATACAGAAGCCATCCAGGCGTTCCTGGATGGAGAACCAGCCAGTGTTCAAACCGGCACAACCGCTGAATAAAGAAAGAGCTGCAGCCTTCCTGGGGGGAGTGCTGCAGCTTTTTTGCTTTTACGGCTAATCGTTGCGATTTCCCTCATGGTATGCTATGTATGAAAGATATAAAAGAACGGGTGATGGAAATGAGTATGAGAATATTATTTATTGCCCCCTATCAGGCCATGTCGTATTTGATAGAGCAGTGCAGGGTGGAAGCGGGGGTGGATGTGGATGTAAAGGTGGCGAACCTCGAGGAGGCGGTCCCGATCGCTTCACAGGCAGAGCGGGATGGATATCATGTCATCATCAGCCGCGGAGGGACAGCCAAGAAGATTGAAAGATACACCAATCTCCCGGTCATCGATGTACATATTTCCGGCTACGATATGCTTAGGGTGCTGACGCTCGCCAATGATTTTCCAGGGAAAAAAGCGATTGTGGGCTTTTCGAATATCACTCTTGGGGCGAAGACGATCACGGATATTTTAGAGATTCCGACAGAGGTGTATACGGTTGATCAGGCGGAAGAAGTGGATATGCTCGTACCTCAATTAAAGGAACAGGGCTTCAGGGTCATCATGGGGGATGTGGTCACCGTCAATGTGGCCGATCATCATGGTCTGGAAGGTATCCTGATCCAGTCCGGGAAGGAAGCCATCTTTGATGCTTTCCAAAGGGCAAGCAGTGTTACGGCATTATTTCAAAAGAAGCAGGCAGAGATTGAAATGCTCAAAGCTGTACTCGGAAAAATGAGCAGCGATTTCCTTATATTGGATGATGATAAGAAGACTGTATTTGAACAATGGGAAACGATTGATTATTCATCGCTTCCGTTCAATCCCCAGTCCATCATATCCCAGCAGCAGGATGGAGAGATCAGCTCCTCAATCATTGAAGGCGAAGCCGGGGACAAAATAAAGGTGCAATCTTCGCCATTGATGGTTCAAGGGACGCGGTATGATCTCCTCACCTTCAGCAAGCTTCAAAACGAACGGCCGGACAGTTCGGGGCGGCTTGAATCTGTTGCCCAGTCCCCTTTGATCATTCATGAAAGCAAGCTTATGCGGGATTGCCTGCAGAATGTCGCAAATCATATAAAGAAGAACAAATGGAATTTGATTGGCGAAAAAGGGACAGGCAAACGGGACATGGCCCGCTATATCCATCATCAGAAACAGCAGGGGCAAGGCCTGCTGCTGATGGTTGATGCTGCTGAAGCGGCCCTCGGCAATATCCAGCTCGATGGGGATATATCGACCGTCTATATTACAGACACCAAGAATCTCGAGCCTGCCCAGGTGAAGAACCTGATTGAACGGGCACAAGATTGGAGCGGGAGCGGGAAGACCATTATTATCTCCCATGAAGAGGAGGATTCTTCTTTTCATAGCTGGCTGTTTGACGAAAGTGGAACACGTATCTATCTGCCTGCTCTCCGGAACCGCAAGGAAGATATCAGGTCGATTACGGCTTACTTCATCGCCGAGTCCCATCAGGAGCGTGGCACATCTCCGATCAAGATAAAGGAAGACGCCTTTCAGCTGCTCGAAACCTACGGATGGCCAGGCAATATTTCTGAGCTGAAGAGTGTAATCTTCGATGCGGCCGAAAACGAAAACGGCTACGTGCTGCAAAAAGAAACAATCAATGGGTTGTTGGAACAGAAACAGAATGAAGAAGCAATCCTGCCGGGGGAATTTTTGGAAGGCACACTAGAACAAATCGAAAAAAGAATCATCCAGGAATGCATGATTCAGGAAAACTTCAATCAAACTAAGGTGGCAAAGCGACTCGGGATTAACCGTTCCACCTTGTGGCGCAGGCTTAAGGATTAATTAAGCCTGTTTTTTTATATATAATTGTTTGAAAATGCAACGATTTATAGATTATATCTAAAAACGCATCACTTTTTTCGTGAAATCCATTGCAAAATACAATGAAAACGATTACTATAAGTTTGTAAACGATTTCAGTTTGTTTTAAATTTCAACAATGATAAAGGGGATGCTATACTATGAGAATAAAGGCAGGTCTAGAAAGAATTCCCGGCGGCATGATGGTTGTTCCACTGTTGCTTGCTGCCACTATAAATACATTTGCTCCAAATCTACTCAGAATCGGCAACTTTACTGAAGCATTATTTGTAAACGGTGCCAGCACGCTGATCGCATTGTTCCTCTTATGTACAGGGGCTCAGATTAATGTAAAATCCTTCGGGGTTTCCGTCGGAAAAGGTGCCACACTGCTTGCAACCAAGTGGGCAGTTGGTGCAGTCGCAGGTTTGATCGCTTATATGTTTGCCGGTGATAACGGATTATTCCTTGGACTTGCTCCAATTGCTGTCATCGCCGCGATGACAAACAGCAACGGCGGTCTGTTCGTTGCCCTTGTAGGACAATACGGCAGCAAAGAAGACCGTGCGGCCTACTCACTTTTGGCTTTGAATGATGGTCCGTTCCTGACAATGGTTGCCTTATCCATCTTCGGTGCCATGGGCTTTGTAAATGGAATGTTCTCTTTCCAATCCTTCATCGCCGTTCTTCTTCCGATCGTGGTCGGAATGGTGCTTGGAAACCTGGATGATGAGATGCGCACTTTCCTTGATAAAGGCAGCTCTATGCTGATTCCTTTCTTCGCCTTCGCGCTTGGTATGGGAATCGATTTCGGCGCTATCGTTAATGGCGGTTTGACAGGTGTTGTTCTCGGCTTCCTGACTGTGTTTGTAACAGGTACTGCCGGCTACTTCGTTTTCAAGGCATTGAAATGGAATCCAATCGTTGGGGCAGCGGAAGGGTCAACAGCAGGGAATGCGGTGGCAACACCGGCTGCGATTGCAGCAGCAAGCGCAAGCTTTTCCCAGTATGCTGATCTGGCGACAGTTCAGGTCGCAGCTTCCACAGTAACAACCGCAATCCTTCTGCCATTGTATATCGCCTTCCTCGTGAAGCGAATGGAGAAAAAAGGGTATGATTTCAGCAAAGAGGTTAACCGATAAAACTTTCAATGATTATAGAAAAATAGAAGAAATTCCAGCAACTAAGGGTGTGACTGCAATGCAAACAAAAATGGGAATTATCGCTGATGATCTGACCGGCTCAAATGATTCAGGTGTTCAATTGGCGAAAAAAGGATTCAATTCCACCGTTGTTATGGATATCGACATCAATGTCCACTCTCATACAGATGTGCTGATAGTTGATACCGACAGCCGCGGGAAAACGGAAGAAGCCGCATACGAAGCAGTGTCAAAAGCTGCTTCTCTTCTTTTTCAGCAAGGGTTTAATCATGTCTATAAAAAGGTCGATTCCACCCTGAGAGGTAATATTGCGTCCGAGCTGGCGTCACTGGCTGATGTGTACCAGCCGGAGGCGGTAGTGGTTGCACCTGCATTCCCGAAGCTGAACCGAACGACGCTTAACGGGAAACATTATGTAGACGGGCAGCTTATTACAGAAACGGAGTTCGGGCGTGATCCGAAGACGCCTGTAATTGAAAGCTATATACCTGATCTGCTAAAGGAGACCGTCAAGAATAAAATCATTCTGCTGAATGCTTCCCTGCTGAGGGGACCGAAGGATGAAGTCTTTTCTTTTATTGAAAAAGAGCTCCGTTCAGGAATTGCCTGGTTTGTCTGCGATGCGGAAACGGAGGCCGACCTGGAGCGGATTGCCAGGATCTTTGCCAGCTTAGAGAAGAAAACAGTCTGGGCAGGTTCAGGTGGATTGATTGACTATCTTCCGGAAGCATTGCAGCTTGATCCAGTTATCGGGCAGCAAAGAGAAGAAATCTCAATCCGGCAGACATTAATTGTCTCGGGAAGCTTATCCCAAGTGACGAAAAGCCAGCTTGAGAGTCTGCAGCAGGCTGAGAGAAGCTATTTTATCGAAGTAAATCCTGTTGATTTAGTAAAAGATAGCCTTAATATAGACAGCCTTTTGAAAGAAGCAGGAAATGCAGAGGAAGACAGCCAGTTTATCCTATACGTCAATTCTTCGGAAGAAAACCGGATGCTGGCGAAGGATGCGGGAGCTGCGGAGAATCTTACCGCCAACCAAGTCAGTGAAAGGATTGCCTCTGGTCTTGGGAAAGCAGCCCGCATCTTCCTGGAGAAGGCAGATAAGATTGACGGCCTGATTTTAACTGGCGGGGATACAGCAAAAGCTGTATGCCAGGAGCTGGGTGTAAGTGAAATGGAGCTTCTCTCCGAAGTGGAGCCGGGACTGCCGTTTGGCAGGATCAAAAGCGGCGCCCGTAACTACTGGGCTGTAACGAAGGCCGGCGGATTCGGCAAGGAAGATTCTTTAATGAATGCGGTAAATTATATGATTGAAAGGGTTGAGAAATGTGAATCAAAATAAACCAACAGTAGGCATCACAATGGGAGACGCAGCGGGAGTCGGACCGGAAATTATCCTAAAAACGCTGGCAGATCAAGAAATCTACCAGATCTGCAACCCGCTTGTCATTGGGGACCGTAAAATCCTTGAACGTGCTAAAGGCTTTGTGGACAGCCAATTAACGATCGAAACAGTGAACGAACAGGATTTGGAAGGGCTGGACTACCAGCTGGGCACTGTCTATTGCCTGGACCTGGATCTATTGCCGGCCGACCTTCCTGTAGGGCAGGTATCACCTGAAGCGGGACATGCTGCATTTGAATTCGTCCGGACAGCGATTGAGCTTGCGGAGCAAAAGAAAATTGCTGCCATCTGTACAGCTCCTTTGAACAAGGAAGCGATGCAAAAAGGCGGACACAAATATCCCGGCCATACAGAAATTCTGGCAGACCTGACAAACACTCAGGATTACTCTATGATGCTTTCCGCGCCTAATCTGAAAGTCATTCATGTCACCACACATGTCGGCATACTGGATGCGGTGAAAATGATTAATCCTGAGCGTGTCTACCACGTCATCAAGCTAGCGCACGAAACATTGACAAAGGCGGGCATCGATTCACCGAAGATCGCTGTCTGCGGAATCAATCCGCATGCCGGTGAAAATGGATTGTTCGGCTATGGCGAAGAAGAAGAAAAGGTCATCCCAGGTGTTGAAAAAGCACAGGCGGAAGGAATCAATGCTATTGGCCCGCTTCCTGCTGACACACTGTTCTTCCGTGCTGTACGCGGCGATTTCGATATCGTCGTTGCCATGTACCACGATCAGGGCCACGGTCCTGTGAAGGTGCTCGGCCTTGATGCCGGCGTGAACATCACCGTCGGGCTGCCAATCATACGGACAAGCGTCGACCATGGCACAGCCTTCGATATCGCCGGCAAAGGAATCGCTGACGAGAAGAGCCTGGTGGAGGCGATGAGACAGGCAGTGGAATTAGCGCCTAAGTCAGTTTGATTATAGGCAGGAAAAAAGCTTGGATGCGAGGGCATCCGAGCTTTTTTTTATTATGCCTCTTTTACAGCAATATGGCTGTTAAATGTATAAGAAAGTACAGCCTAGGGGTTTCGCAGCAAGCAACATTTAGCCCGGGCTATCTTGATATCCTCCCAACAAATTTTGATTTCCAAAGGCCAAATCCTATCAAAGCACCAAGCATATTCAGAATATAATCATCGATATCAAAGCTTCCTCTTCTCGTAATAACCTGTATGATTTCTATCGTTATAAGCATGGCCGTCATGGAGACTGTAAACAGGATTATGCTATTCATTTTCTTTGTAAAGAAAGGAAGATAAACACCCATTGGCATTAACAAAACAAAATTGCCAAGAAGGTTTTTAATAGGTATATCTATGTTCATCCTTCCATCCGATAAGGCTTGAAAATACATGCTGATTGTTTTGAAGGGAATGAAATTTGAAGACTGCCTTATATAGTCTGTTAATGACATGCCGTCCCAGGCAAATCCCCTCGAACCTAAGAATAATATGGATGTTAACACAAATAAGTAAACTATGAAGCTTACGCTAAAAACAATCTTGAGTGCCTTTTTCATTTTTTCCTCCGATGAAACCTTTTTACATTCTCACACTATTAGACGAGAGAACGTGCTGGCTGGTTTTCAACTTCTTCTGAGATGGCTAAATTGAAATGAAATAGCCTTAGGAAGTATGAGCTCCTAAGGCTTTTGTTTGGCACATGCCACGTTTTCGATAACCGATAAAGCAGGATTAACCAGCTAATTGTCCAGCAGCCACTTCTTTCCGGTGCGCCATCCTCCGATAAACCAGCGCCACAATCAGCGAAGGCACCGTACACACCAGCATCCCGAGGAAGGCATATCTTGGCTCAATCTCATACAGGTATCCGCCAAAGATGGTGAATACTGCCGTGCTCCAGCTGAGGGCGAGCGCAGAGTAGATGCCCTGGGCGATCGGGACATCCTTCGGCGGGATGTACTGGATCATGTATTTCATGAATGCATAATGCCCCATGGCGAAGGAGAGAGCGTGCAGCAGCTGCGACACCGAGAACATCGCTACATTCGGGAAGGCGAACACAAGGATCCAGCGAACGGTGCTGCCGAGAGCCGCTAGTGCCAGCAGGGAACCGGGTGAAACATTGCGGAAGACGCGGTCGGCGACAAGGAAGAACAGGATTTCTGCGACGACCCCAATATTCAGGATCGCTCCGATCATGTATTTCGGCGCGTCGATTTCCTGCAGAAAAATGTAGCCATAGTTGTAATAAGAGGCATGTGCCGCCTGCAGCAGGATGACGATCACGAGCACAATCCCGAAGTGCTGGGCCTTGAATGGCCTCAGCAGCGAGCCTCTGCTCCTGGCGTCCGCCTTTGGCTTCTGGGACAGCACATCAGGAGCCTGCATCATCCCCAGGCAGGTTAGCATAAATACACCGAATAGCAGCCCCCAAAGAATGAAGCCGTCCCCGAACCGGCCAGTGAACATCGTCAGGATCAGACCGCTGATAATGAACCCCAGAGATCCCCATGAGCGGCTCTTCCCGTAATTCTTCAGCTGCTTATGCTGCACAAGCACACCGGCAGCCGTGTCCATCGCCGGCATCAGGGTCGGATAAAAGAAGTGCAGAAAAAGAACTGCAGCAAGCAAAGTCGAATACGAATCAGCCGGGATGCAAAGCAGCAGGATAACGAAAGTCCCGATGCCCATTCCATTGATCAATACCTTGCTGCTGAATTTCCCTGACAGATAGGGGAAGGCAAACAGTGTTGACAAGCCGCGCACTACAAGCCCCAGGCTCATAATCAGGCTAGCCTGGCCAACCGTCATTCCCTTTGTATGGATCATCCATCCGGTCCAATAGGGAAGAAAGATCCCCCAGGTAAAAAAGAAACTAAAAAATTGTCTACTCATCCAGCGTTGTGAATTCATCGTTCATTCCTCCAATGATTGCATCATACCAAGAGGAAAAGTAAAATAATATGAGATATCTCATATTTTGAGGTTGTTTTGAGAGAAAAAGGAAGCGGGGATGCAAAATGAAAAAAGTTCAGCAGAAAGAAAAGCAGCGTCACCTTGAGAAGCACAGCATTGCCCATCTTTTCTCATTTCCTATCGAAGAAGGCATCGAAGTCCACGAATACCAGCGCGACGAATGGATCATACGCGAAGGTATGCGCCCTGATTACCTCTTTTATGTTATCGAAGGAAAAGCCAAAATTTACATCACCTATCAAAACGGCAAAGTCTCTCTCATCAATTTCATTAACACTCATGACTATATCGGCGAGATGGAGCTTTTGCATGAGGTCTACTACACAAAAGGCATCCAGGCCTCCACCCGCACCATCTGCTTTGCCATTCCCCTAAACCAATACCGTAATCAAATGCTCGAGGACACGCTATTCCTGCGTGAACTCACCAAATTCCTCAGCCTCAAAGCCACCAATATGGCTGCTAAATACTCCCAAAGCCTCGCCTTCCCGCTCGAAAACCGCCTTGCAGACTTCATCCTGCAAACAGCGGACGGGGATTTTTATAAAGAGAAGCATGTAACCGTCTGCGACTTCCTCGGAGTTTCCTATCGGCACCTGCTGCATGTACTCGCCCAGTTCTGTGAACAGGGATACCTGCGGAAAGAAGGAATGCGATATCTAGTTGAATCCCGGGGAAGGCTGGAGGAATTGGCTGGCGTTTTGAGGAACCAGGGGGACGGGTCCCTTGGCTCTTTTTAAGAATGGGCCAGGGGGTCTGTCCCCCTGGTTTTTATGTTCCATGTGAAACAATCCTGCTGGGCAATTTTGGTGGTAAGAGCAACTTTGCAACGAGAAGTCCTTTTGCAATCAGTAACTGGATTTTTTCCTCTTATCTGGATACCTTATAAAGATAGGAACCGTTCAGGGTGAGGTGAAGTTCATTTATGTTATCGAGGCGGCATGTGGTATTTAATTTATCGATCATTATGATTCCTTGGTTTTCGCTGCTGTTTATCGGTAAGCGCAGCTTCAAGCGATATGGAATTGCAGGCGCGATCATCAGTATATTTGAGATAACGAACCATCTTTATGGACGTCATAAAAAGTGGTGGAAATTTTATGATCAGCCTAAATCATTTATAAGGGATGAATTGCCATTTGATATAGGTCCTTATATGCCAGTTTCTCTGTGGATCCTTAAATATTCATACGGCAATTTTAAAAAATTCATCCTGCTAAATGCTCTTTTTCATGTGGTTTTCGCATGGGTTTTCCTGCCATTTCTCAAGAAGGTAAAGATTGTCCGCCTAACTCGTATCAGCTATTTCCAGTTCTTTCTCTATATCCACTATAAAGCGTATTTATTGTATGCTTTACAACATTTAATTGAGAAGATGCGTTTTAGCCGGTAGAATCTTGAAAGCTGGCGCGGCACTGTCTTAAGAGGAGGTTATCCGTTTGTCTTTATCACACTGCTAAAAGCCTGTTACCAATGAGGGGGACAGGCTTTTTTTTATATGGTAAGAGAAAGTACTTTCCACTAAATGGTATAATGATGTTAAAAAAACAGGGGTGCGGAATGGGACATAATCTCATCAACGTAAAGGAACGGATGGATTATTATCAGGTAAAGGGGCTGAGTCTGGCGCTGATTGAAAATGGCCAGATCAGCAGGCTGGACCAATATGGGCTGTTGGAAGTGGGAACTGACAATGCTGTGCAGGCAGAATCTATATTCAATGCCTGCTCAATAAGCAAGTTCCTGACAGGAATGCTGGTGATGGTGTTAGCGGAACGAGGGGTTCTTCATTTGGATGAGGATATCAATCACAGGCTGCAAAGCTGGAAGGTTCCTGATAATAGGGTCACTGTGGAAAAAAAGGTCACCCTGCGCCAGCTGCTCAGCCATCAATCAGGAGTGGTGGATCCGGCGGGAAGTTTTATGGAGTTGGGTTTTAGAAACGAAGCATCCTCAATGGCTGAGCTGCTGGAAGGAAAAACAGCATATTGCAGTGTCCCCATAGAGGCGGCATATGTGCCAGGGAGTGAATTTCATTACTCAGATGCCGGCTATTGCATTGTGCAGCTGCTGATTGAAGATGTGACTGGAAGATCATTTGAGGAGCTCGCATATGAGTTGATTTTTGAGCCATTAAAAATGGAGAACAGCTCTTTTCCAAGGATGATTTCGGGTAAGAATTATGCTTGCGGACATGACAAAAATGGACAGTTGATTGAGGAAAAGTACTCTGTTTATCCATATCCAGCGGCATCTGGGCTATGGACAGCCCCTGCTGAATTAGCCGGGCTGGTTATTGAGTTGATGAATGCAATAAATGGTGAGAGCAAAATAGGTCTCTCTGCAGAGAAAGCAAAGGAAATAATCCAGCAGCAAGGCAAAGACTGGGCAGGTCTGGGTGTGTTTTTAGACGGATCGGATAAAGAGCTTGAAATCTCCTCTCTTGGATGGGGAGTCGGCTTTCAATGTATGATGGCTGCTTATCCATATAAGGGGGCCGGCCTTGTCATCATGATGAATACGGACTCGGGGGTTCATCAGATGAAGGGGATTATTGGGGAGATTTATCGATCTTTATTTTGAATCAGTAGGCTGCTTACGGCCTTTACATACTTAAAAAAGGTGCCTGTACCCAAATTGGGGACAGGTTCTTTTCATTCACCGGCTCCAAGAAGGAAATCCACCTCTCCCTGCCGAAATAGAGCTTTAAGCGGAAAATGAAAGTGAGGATGACAATGCTTGAAGTCTATAATCGCTTAGACGAATTCACCAAAATGCATGATGAATTTATTCGCGGCTGGAGCCATGCTATGAACTCAGGGGATACATCCCTGGCAGAAAAGATGGCCGATGATTATTATGTGGCCTTTTTCAATGGCGGGAATGAAAAACCAGTCTTTTTTACGAAGCGAGCAGCGGTAGACGGCATGAGACAATCGATCCGGCACTTTCGGGGTGCGGAGAAGAGGTTTGAGAACAGGGTCATCAGACTAAGAAATAACGAAAATGCTGTCGTGTTTTATGAGCAGTTGATTGTGAAGGATGGAGAGGTACTGGCAAGGTTGTTTACCAATTGAAAATTGGGGCCTGATTAACGGAGATGGATGGTTATAAGGGAGATAGAAGAAGCAGTTAATTAGCCAACAGCATTTTATAGTTGAAAGGGGAAATCATTTTGAAGCAGACATTATTGGTGATTGATGCCCAGCAGGCATTGATTGATGGAAGTCATGGTGAGAGCAGTCCGGTTTTTAATAAAGAGCAGCTGATCCGAAATATCAATCTGGTTATTGGCAAAGCAAGGGAAAAGGATATTCCGGCTGTATTTGTCAGAGACCTTGATATTGCAGGTGGGGAAGGAGAGGGATTTCAGGTCCATAATGGAATTGAAGTTCCTGAGGATGCGGTAACTTTCAATAAGACGGCCACTAATTCTTTCCATGGGACAGGGCTCTTAGAGCATTTGCGTTCCCAAGAAATTGAGCATCTTGTGATTATGGGCTGTGCTACGCAGTATTGCATTGACACTGCGGTCAGGACGGCCACAGTCAGCGGATTTGATGTCACTTTAGTGGGGGATGGCCATTCAACAGCGGACAGTGACGTGCTGCCGGCCGAACAGATCATCAAGCACCATAACAAGACCTTGCATGGCCATTACAATGTAGAGCATTTCTCCGTTGTCAGGAATGCCGAGGAAGATCTGTTCAATCCTATTCATGACTCGCATAGATAAGAGCCAAGGGGACAGGTCCCTTGGCTCTTTTTGAGGTTGGGTCTAGGGACCTGACCCCTTGGCTCGAGTCAGGCCATGGGACCTGACCCCCTGGCTCACAACAGCTTCGAGCGCTCAGAAGGAATTGCAGATGGATAGTGGAGGTTAAAGTATGGGTGTTAGCTATTTGCAAAACTGTAAGAAATGCCATGCTCCATTCAACTGGCGGAAAAAATATCGTATTTTATGGAGAGAAGTAAACCAGCCAGTAATATGTGACAACTGTGGCTCTGAACACTATGTAACATTAGGGGGAAGGCTGGTAAATACTTTTTTGGCAATAGGGTCATTGACTATTTTTGCCGGTATCATAGCTCCCTTTGACAACATTTATTTAGACCTCGGCGGTGGAATTCTGCTGGCCTTTTTAGGTTCACTGCTGGTTCCTTATCTTACAATATTAAAAGTTGATGGTGAAAGTTTGTATTCAAACTAGAGAAAATTTTCTTTATAAATAAAGCCAACGGTTCGATAAAGGGGTGGTTGTTTGGCCAAAAAGCTTAGCGTTTTGTTCATTTTACTGGTTTTCGTATTATCTGCGTGTTCTAGCTTCAAGAATGCAGTCGGCGGATGTCCGGATGCAGAGATATCCTGGGTAGATGTAGTGATGATAAATGGCATTAAATACGAGGGTGAAGATGAAGGGTTATCGGAAGGAGAAGCTCCGGAAAAAGGGCAAAAAATAGGCGAAGTCAGGTATATGTTAGCAGACAACGCCTGTTCCAATCATAAGCTGAGAAATGGTGATGCTGCATTTCTTCCTGTTGGGACAGAAATTTTTCAAATTGCCGGGTACAGATCTGATTTCAGAGTGCTTGCGGGTAATAAGGTTTATCAAGTCAGTGAAAACAAGAAAGCGAAGACAATCTCAGAACTATTAGATATAGAAGGCAAGGTGAAGAAGATGAGCCTTGAAAGCGACTATGATGGCAGCCACGTATCTGATTTTACTGAGCAGGAAACAGAGGATTTTATGGAAGGCTTTCTTGCGCTGGAGTATGTAGGTTATGATAAAGTTCACAAGAAAATTAACAGTGAAAATAGAGTGTTTTTGAGGATCCACCTTAAGGATGGTTCGTCTTTTAGCTTCGTTTATTGGCCGGAAGAAAACGTATTGAATACGGGTGCTTTTGGGACAGAGGAAATGAAAGAAATTGTGCTTGGCAGGAAAGGGATTGAGGAATAGCGGGAAGGCTTTGAGCCATGGGGACAGGTCCCTTGGCTCTTTTTGAAACTGGGCCATGGGACCTGTCCCTGTGGCTCTTTAGGGAGGGGTATGAGTAATCCGAATCGAATTAAGATTAAAAATTAATCTAAGTTTTTATTGTTTCTTATCGTAGTCGTCGGCCTCTCATATCTGTTAGTTTATAATTGCCGAATGGATTTGACCTTATGTTACAGCAGAAAGATAGTATCACCATAGTTTAATCTATTTGGAGTTGCAAAGGACATTTCAACTGTATCATTTCCTGAAGAAGAGGTATGGAAACTCCAGGAGATCGCTTACGAAATAAATAGACAAAAAGAATTCCTATGGTTACTTTATTCTGCTCTCGGAGTATCTCTGTTCCGCTTATCTCTAAGCTGCGAGAGGAAATGAACTTTTGGGAAAGCAATCCTAGATAGTAATTTTATTTTTGCTGTAGTATTGCCGGTATACTTTATTAGTAATTCAATAAACAGGATACAAAATATAATCTCCTGAATAGGCACAATTGGAAAAGGTGCCTGATCCCGGCATGTGCTTAAGCTTACAAGTATGTGGGATCAGGAACTTTTTGTAAGGCACTGAAAATTAACGTCTTTTCGAGAGATGAGCCAAGGGACCTGTCCCCCTGGCTCACCGAATCAACCCCCCGCTCCTGGCCTTCTTCACCCATTCCGGATACTCCTGCATCAGCAAGTCATAAAGCTCTTCTTCCGCTATCGCCTTCGGGTCTTCGACGCTGAAGAAGTCGGCATTGTCGAGGTAGCGACCGTCCATGTTATCCAGTTCTTCGAGGAAGGTGAAATCTGATTGGAACATGGCCTTGAAGAATCCGCGCCTGCCTTTCTTTTTGCTTGCGTCGCGGTTGGATTTGCCGATGGCCATGAATTGCCAGAAAATCGGTTCGTAGGAAGAGTTCTGAATGTGATTCCGCGTTTCACGTTCATCAAAGGTGGCGCCATCTGTTACAAACATGACATATACCGGCATATTACGGGCTTCCGGACTGGAGCGTTTTCCTGCAGATCCGAAATAATGCTGGCGAATTTCTTTCATTACCTTCCCGTAATAGGTGCCGCCTTCGAGCGGATACGCCTGGTTCAGCCTGTTTACAAAGCCATTAAAATTATCGATGGTCAGCTCATCGGCATGATGGGCATTTTGGCCGAACAGGAAGATATCAATCGAGCCATCGTCATCGAACCTTGTGCCAAGTGCCAAAATCCGCTCGGCAAATTCCTGGATCTTCCCGGAACGGTACAGGCCTGCCATGGAGCCGGAAATATCGAGGCATAATGCCACCTTGGCGCTATGGTCCTGAAGGCCTGCCTTTTCAAGGGACACTTTCACTTTTTTCGAGAGATCGAGAATTTTTGGCGCCTTCTGCTCCATCTTCTTTTCCAGCATGACTTTTTTGCTGTTGGCGGGGTGCTGTGCCGGAGTCGGCTGGGCCGGCGTTGCTTGTTGGGCGTGAGGCGTGGCTGGTGCTATTTCTGGCACCGGCTGCTGCGCCGGTCCGCTCTCATCTTCGGCCACTTCTCCGCCAAAATGCTGAAGGAGTGCGGCCAGGCCTCCATCAAATCCTTTTCCCACCGAGGCAATTCGCCAAATATCCTTCAAGTATAACTCGCCAATTATGATTGCTTTTTCATTTTGAAAATCGCTGCCTGTGAAGCTGTACTGCAAAATGGGCTGTCCGTCCGCTTTCACAGTGAGGGTACCGGATGAAACCAACGACATGGTACCTTCTCCATCAATTGCTGCCGTAAACACTAGGTTCTTTACGGATGGATGCAGCTTGTCCAGATCGATTTCATATGTACCAGCTCCGCTGCTGTGGGCTTTCATGCTAATTTCCCCGGCAGGTGACTGAAGCTGATTATAAAAGATCATATATCTATCATCTGAAAGCTTTTTATCTCCATCCAAGCCGAAGCATGTAACATCAACCTCCATCCCGGACTGAACCTCAACTGCAACCTCCAGCTGTTTAGAAGAACTAAAGTCATCAAGCTTTGCTCTCTCACCGCGCACTAATAGTCTCATAGAAAAACTCCTTTTAATCTCTTTTTCTGTATTTTACACATTGTGGCAATTCATTTCCATTGTGAGCCAGGGGGACAGGTCCCTTGGCTCCTTCTTGAAAGCAGGTCCCGGTGAACTCTCCAGTGGCCTCCTCTGAAACTTTCAGCATACTAAAACGTATGTAATAAGACATTTATTATGTGGGAGGTGCTTTTTATGGTTTTTCATTCAAAAATAGATGCTTTTTTTACTAGTTTAATTCTGGCTGCGGTGCTCGTGATTGCTTTTGTCTCATTCTTCCCATTATTCATTGAAGGCGGCACTCAATTGCCAGCGGTTCTGATACTTGCTTCAACTTTCCTGTTAGTGACGGGTTTTATTTTATGGACTGCTTTTTCGGTTAAATATATTTTCTATAAAGATTACTTATTTATAAAAGGCGGGCCGTTTAGAAGCAGGATTTCTTACGAAAATATAATAAAGGTATCTCCTGCAAATGATATTTTTACTGGATACAGAATACTGTCATCGAGGGATGCCCTTGAAATTTTCAACAAAACAACAGCCTTCGGAAGTATAAAAATTTCTCCAAAAGAGAAAAGGGAGTTTATTGCTGAGTTAAAAAAGCGATGTCCCGGCATCACCATACAAGATTGAAGGAGCCAGGGGGACAGGTCCCTTGGCTCACTTTTTGAAGTAGGGCCAGGGGACCTGACCCCTTGGCACTTTCCCCATACCCTAACGTTAGGAAGGTGCATAGTGAATTATTATAGAGTGACAAAATATGATCCTCAAAAAAGGGATGCATACGGCAATTATCTCGATGACAGCGAATGGACTAGTTTTTCAGAGGTAGGCACCAAGGTCGGTGAAGAGGAATACTTGCGTACTGAAACAAACTATATTCAAGCCATCACTGCTTTTATGGATGAGGCGGGAGTGGACAGACTTTATGTTAATGCTCTTGAGATGTGGACGGAAGCGGCAGCGGTCCAGGAGAAACTGCTTTTCCTCTCAGATATCTGGATAGGGAAAGCCGTCCGGAAAGAAGAAATCACGGAAATGGCGAGGTTAACCTTGAGGGAAGCTGTCTGGTGTAAATTAAGCTTCAGAAAAGAGTTTTTTGTTCATTTTGGTTATGACTATTATATGTTTATTGGTACGAATAAGGATTGCCCCCAAGCCCGGAGGAATGTCCTGGAGGCGGGGCTGTTTGTTGAGGAGTTTCGATCTCCGTATTTAGCTTGAAGAGTAATTTTATAAAAAGGTGCCTGGTCCCTCTTTGAAGTATGAGGGGCCAGGCGCCTTTTTTGTAAACAAAAGTTGATATTGAATTTATATTAGAAATTTATAATGGGGAGCAAATAATAAAAAGGAGGCTATGTAATGAAAAGATGGCTGACCCCTATTACAGACTGGGTATCAACAAAACGGGGGATGTGGATCACAATCATAGTCTGGCTGGTACTGATGATAGCTTTAAGTGCCGGGCCAAAGCTTGGCGACTATAAAGTGAGTAATTTCCAATCACTCCCTGATGAGGCGGCATCGATAATTGCTGAGAATAAGATAGAGGAGTTATTTCCAAATGAGCAGGGAACCCCTGGAATCCTTGTTTTTCATAATAAATCCGGTGATATTCAATTAGATGAAGTCAATGAGATTGTGAAAGGAATTCTTGCAGAAGATATTAAAGGGATTGATCGAATCGTTGATATCAGCAAGCTTCCTCCCCAGGCAATGGAAGGGTTCATTTCCGTAGATGAATCAACGGTAATTGTCCCGATGGAATTGGAAAAAGGTCTTGGAAGCAAGGATTATTCAGAAATTAACGATAGAGCATCAAAAATCGGCAATGAAATTGCGGATATATTAGAAAGCACAAAATTCTATATTACAGGGCCAGCGGGAATTGCAGGAGATACAACGAAGCTGTTTGAACAGGCAGATGTCGTGTTGCTGCTAGCAACGATTGTGATTGTATTGGTGCTGCTGATTGTCATTTATCGTTCGCCGCTGCTGGCGTTCATCCCGCTGCTGGCTACGATCATCGTCTACCAGGTGGTAAATCAGAGTGTTGCACTGATGGGGGCTGCCGGGCTGGAAATCAATAACTCGACGACTTCCATTATGAGCATCCTGCTCTTCGCGGCTGTTATTGATTATTCTTTATTTGTGTTTTCCCGTTATCGTGAAGGGCTTAATGAAGTGGAGAGTAAATATACGGCGATGAAAAATGCCATGCGCGCTACGGGTGAGCCAGTCTTTTTCGCGGGCGGTACAGTGATGGCCGCCATGCTGGTCTTATTTTTCGCTAATTTCCGTGATTATCAGAACTTTGCCCCGGTATTCGGGCTGGCCATGTTCTTTATTATGCTTGCTTCCATTACGCTTGTACCTGCGTTATTTACCCTATTTGGACGTAAGGCGTTTTGGCCGAAGGTGCCGAAATATGGGGATAAAAAGGGTCTGAAACACACGTTTTGGAAATCGATTGCAAGGCTGGTGGTCAGAAAACCATGGATTAGCGGCGGTTTGACAGGGATTTTCCTGGTTGTGACAGCAATCAATGTGATGAACATTGAGTTTGAATTCGATACAGTGAAGAAGTTCCCTGAAGATTTGCCGTCCCGAGTCGGATATGAAATTGTGGAGTCCCAGTTTGATAAGGGAGAGCTTGCTCCTTCTACTTTGCTCATTGAAAGCAGTGAGTCCCTGTCGAAGGAAAAGACGGACGAAATCAAAGCAGAATTGGAAAGTCTGGACGGCATCGCATCAGTCCGGAAGGATGGACAAACTGAGGATGGCAATGCTTTAAAGTTGAGTGTGGCTTTATCGATGAATCCCTATTCAAGAGAGGCAATTGATTTTATGGAGAATCTCCAGGAGTCATCACCAGAAATGCTCCGGAATCTTTCTATTGACGGGGAAGCGTATTATGGAGGAGTTACGGCAAAGCTGGTTGATGAGAGAAATGTAAATAATAAAGATATTGTGATGATCATGATCCTTGAAACGGTCTTAATTCTGGGTCTCCTAATAGCCCTTACCCGTTCTATTAAAATGCCTATTTATATGGTGGGGACTATCCTGCTGTCATATGTTTCTGCATTGGGACTTGGAAGCTTCCTGGTAGATGTTCTGTTCGGTTTCGATGCGATAAGCACCCGCGTGCCTGTTTATGCCTTTATCTTCCTGGTGGCATTGGGAGTGGATTATAATATCATTCTTGTTTCCCGTTTTATGGAGGAAAGAAAGGCCCATGGTGTAAAAAAGGCCCTGGAAATTGCCATGACCAATACGGGCGGAGTGATTTCATCTGCTGGTATTATCCTGGCTGCCACCTTTGCGGCCCTGACAACGATGCCGATTGCTGATTTATTCGTATTTGGCTTTATGGTCGCAGTCGGTATCCTGATGGATACTTTCCTGGTTCGGGGAGTGCTGCTGCCAGCTTTGATATTAGCATTTGAGAAAGATCATCAGACCTCTCATAATAATCAATAGCACAATGGCGAAGGCAGTCCGCCGTATTCGCCAATAGGAGGTCCGTTCATGAAAATCATGGTTGTAGATGATGATGTCCATATTCAAAAGCTTGTTTCCATCCATTTGAGCCGGAAAGGGTACCAGGTAGTCAAAGCGAATGATGGAGAAGAAGCTTTGAAGATATTAGAAGGGATGAACGTTGATTTAGCGGTGGTCGATGTGATGATGCCGGGAATGGACGGGTTCGAACTGACGAAGATTTTGTCAGAGGATTATGATATACCTGTGATTCTTTTGACGGCAAAGGGACAGCTGGATGATAAGGAGCGGGGCTTCTTGTCCGGATCGGAAGATTATATTGTTAAGCCCTTCGAGGTGAAGGAGCTGTTGTATCGTGTAGCTGTTGTCCTGCGGAGGATGGAGCGGACAATGGAAACAGTGATCAAGGCGGGGAATATGGTGCTGGATCGCAAGAACTTTGAGGTGATGATCAATCAGGAGACGATTCTTTTTCCGCTGAAAGAATTTGAATTGCTGAGCATTCTTGCTTCCCGCATTCCAAAGATTGCCCCGCGGGCCTTATTGATTGAGCAGGTATGGGGAATTGATTATGAAGGAAGCGAACAAACACTGAATACCCATATCAATCGGATCCGGGATCGCCTCAGGAAACATGGGGCGACGGTTGAGATTCAAACCGTGAGAGGGATTGGCTATAAGCTGGAGGCTATCGGATGAGGACGCTGTACCGGAAGTTTGTCGCTGCTGCCCTCTCGATCCTGGCTATCAGTATTATCACCGGTTTCTTCCTGGCAAACTGGGTATACACGGCCACGACCAAGCAGAAGATCGACAGCCAGAATGTCGAGATTGCAGAGGAGATCGTCTCGAGCATCGAAGGAATGCCAGGCCACCAAACTGCCCTGATATCCTATTTGGAATCGGTAGGGAAGCTGGGATATCAAGTGCTCGTGTTGAATGAGGAAGGGGAAAAACAGTTTTTTGGAGAGGCGTTTTCGAAGACAGATCTTCCAGGGGAAGCCCGGAAAGTATTGGATAAAAAAGAGATTTATCACGGGATGAGTGACGATTCCAGCCAATCCTTTATGATGGGCCACTTTTCTAATGATGTAGGGAATACGGTCGGGGTGCCGTTTACTTCTGATGGCCAGCAGTTCGCATTGTTTATCCGCCCAAATAATAAACTGCTTTTCTCTGATATCCATATGATTCTTGCCTGGTTCATTCTGGCTGTTTCGGTCGTCAGCATCATCGGAATGATTTGGTTTGCCAAGCATCTGATCCAGCCGATTACACAGCTGACAGAGGCGGTCAAAGAGTTGACCCGTGAAAACTTCCATTATGACCTGACGATCAATCGCCGGGATGAAATTGGCCAGCTTGCACAAAGCTTCACCACCATGCAGAGGCAATTACAGCATAATGATGAAGCCCGGAAATCCTTCATCAGCAATGTATCCCATGATTTCCAGTCACCGCTTATGAATATTCAGGGATATGCCGAACTTTTGAAGTCAGATGTGAATGAGACTGAACGGGTACAGTATTTGGAGATCATCAATGATGAATCAAAGCGGCTTTCTCATTTGACCAAACAATTATTGATTATGACCTCTTTGGATCAAAACGCGTACCCTATGAAGGTATCAGAGGTGCGGGCAGATAAGCAGATTAAACAGGCAATCCGCAGGTATCAATGGCTGATAGAGGAAAAAGAAATAGAAGTCTCGTATAATCTCGAACATTGTGTATTCAAATATGATGCCGAGCTGATGACGAATGTATGGGATAATCTCATGACCAATGCCATCAAGTACAGCAGTCCGGGAGACAGCATGTGGATTGGTTTGGAGAAAAGAGAAACAGACCTTGTGATTACATTTAAAGACACGGGGGCAGGGATGTCGGAGAAAGAGATGGATCAGATCTTTGACCGTTTTTATCGTGTTGATTCAGCGAGGAAGAAAGGAGGGACCGGCCTCGGTCTCTCGATCGTCAAGCAGATCATCGACCTGCATGATGGGAAAATCAGTGTTGCGAGCAAGCCTGGTGAGGGGACGGTTTTCACAATCACCCTTCCAGTTATATAAAAAAGCATAGTGGGGGAGAGGAAAATGGAACAAATCTGGAGTCTGCGGTTAATTCGATTTGCTGCCATCTTTGGCGTCATTGGCACTTATTTGGGGTCTCATATGGCAGGTCAGATGGATTATGCCCTCAGGCCGGTCCATGCGCATATTCTGCTGGTCGGCTGGCTTTCCGTATTCGCATGGGGAATATTCTATAAAGCTTATAAGATTAAATATAAAAAGCTGGTAGCCATCCATAGTATGCTGGGAATGGCGGGAGCATTGGGATTGACCGCAGGCATGTGGATGTACAACTTAAATCCCTTTCAGCTGAATGAAACATTTGTCATGGTCTTTTTCATCGTGGGCGGCACACTGCTCCTGCTGGCATTTTTATTATTTGTCGTTATTACCTTTATGGTGGAGAACCACGGGGACAGACCCCATGGCTCTTTTTGAAGCTTGGCCACGGGACTGTCCCCGTGGCCTTTGTTTTAATCGTAAATAAAAGCTTTTCCTTGTTCACGCAGCTTTTTTAAAGAGGCTAGCATATGATTTATTTCTTCGTCGGAATGTCTTTCCCATGTGCTTAGTTCTGCTGTTATTTTCAAAGGGGATTTAGACCTGTAAGAGCGAGTCGGATTGCCGGGAAATCTTTTGTCAGTTAAGTTTGGATCATTTTCAAACTCACCTAATGGTTCTACAATATAAATTCTTTCTTTTGAAGAGGATGCTGCTAATTCAGCGCCCCATTT
This sequence comes from Bacillus sp. MMSF_3328, assembly GCF_030733525.1. Classification (NCBI taxonomy): domain Bacteria; kingdom Bacillati; phylum Bacillota; class Bacilli; order Caryophanales; family Bacillaceae; genus Bacillus; species Bacillus sp. MMSF_3328. The sequence goes on from NZ_JASHIV010000007.1 coordinate 130,714, forward strand.
GGCAGCATCCAATGTTGCAGTAAAGTATATATAATTTGATTTTTTATCCTGGTAATTTGATATGTGCTGCGGTTCTAATAAATCTCCAATTTTTAAGGCTGCTTTCGTGCCATGAAAAAAAGGTCCGTGATCTAAGACAGCTTTTTTGTCACTCATACGGATACACCTCTTATTTTAGATTTGTGATAACAGTATATTACTTGAACACCAAAATAAGAAGAGCCAGGGGGACAGGTCCCTTGGCTCTTTTTGAGGATGGGCCAAGGGACCTGTCCCCTTGGCTCCACTGCGGCCTTTCCTTTATGCTATAGTATTCTGGTATTCTAAAGGAACGGAGTGATCGTATGAATTCGACAGCAAAAGAAATTATCTTGATTATTATCGGATCCCTGTTCTTTGCACTTGGGGTGAATCTGTTCGCAATCCCAAATGAGCTGGGCGAGGGCGGCGTGACGGGGATCTCCATGACCCTCTTTTATGTATTGGACTGGTCCCCGGGCTACACGAACTTTGTGATGAACGGGATTCTGCTTGCCATCGGCTATAAAGTGCTTAATAAGCGGGTGACGTGGTACACCTTGCTTGCCATCTTCTTTACATCTGTATTCCTGCACTTCACAGAAGATATGGGGCGCTCGCTGGATATCATGCTGGGTACGGTATTCGCTGGTGTATTCATTGGCATCGGCCTTGGAATCGTGCTCCGATCCGGCGGTACGACGGGCGGGTCGACCATTGTTGCCCGCATGCTCAACCAGCGATTCGGCTGGGCCGTGAGCACGACCATGTTCGTGTTCGACATTCTCGTTGTTCTCGGATCGGCCTTTGTCATTGGGATTGAAAATACCATGTACACCGGGATCTCCATCTACATCAGCACCAAAATTCTTGATTATCTAATCGACGGCTTTGACACCCGGAAAGCCGTCACCATCATCTCCCCCTATACTGAGAGCATTGCTGAAAGAGTCAGCGCCGAAATGGACCGGGGAGCCACCATCATTAATGCACGGGGCCACTACTCCAAAGAATCCAAGGACATACTCTACGTGGTCATAAACAAGCAGGAGCTCTTCCTTCTCAAGAAGATGATCCAGCAGATCGATGAAAAAGCCTTCGTCGTGGTGCATGATGTGCGGGATGTGTTCGGTGAAGGATTTACATTTCCTAAAACATGAGCCAAGGGGACAGGTCCCTTGGCTCTTTTTTCATTTGAGCCGCGGGACCTGTCCCTGTGGCCCTGTTGTTTCCGTGAGGATGAATTTAAGGTCGATCAGATTGAACTGAATTTAGGTCCATATTATTCGGCATACAATGAGGTGCTAATCCGGCATACTAAACCATCTGGCGAACTTATTCCGGTTATGTATCAAGCGATAAACATATACTCAGAAATGCTGAACGTGACAATGCAGTAGTAAAGTATTTTATAAACATAAAGATCTATCAACAAAAGAATTGCTAATAAGGCTGGTTGAACTTTTCCCAACCGCAGGCTACGGAGATTTACAATCTATAGAGTTAATAAAAAACCAAGGGGACAGGTCCCTTGGCCCTTTGTGAAGCTGGGCCATGGGACCTGTCCCCCTGGCTCATTCAACAATGCTTTTTTCAATGATAAGATACGTACTATCTGCTATCTGCTGATAAGTAGTGTCATTCGGATGGAAGACATCGCTGGACAGGTCGCGTTTGGCATCAATGACGAGATTGAAGGTATCGACGACTTGAATGCCGTATTTCAAGCCCAGTGTGCGGGCTGATTCATTCCATTTTTGTATGATAGAATCGAATGATTCTCCGTCTGGTGATTGCTTGAATGGATTATACAGCCCCGTATAGAGGGTGACGGCATCGGGATTGATTTCGCGAATGTTTTTAAAGACTTTTTCCAGGTTGGGGATTTCGGTTTCCAGGATGCCGAGCGCGGTCTCTTCTGAATAATTGCTGAAGATTTCCCCGCTGTTAAACAGGTTGTTTCCCCCGATTGTAATAGTAATGATTTTGGCCTCTTTAAGCGTTCTCTGGACTTCCTTTTGTTCCAGCTGCTCCAGCAGGTCCTCGATTCTGGCGCCTCTTATGCCAAGGTTCTGATAGCGTTCAACGAGGTTATTCTCTTTGAGCTGATTCCCGGTCAGCGAGACAAAGCCTTCACCTTTTGATGAGCCAACACCTCTTGTTAATGAATCTCCGAGTGCAATATAAGTGTCGCCCGGGGTAGCAGGCGCTTCTTCTGATTTCGCCAATATCTGCGCCTGGGGAGGATTGGTAATATCCATATAGGCGCTGACAAGGCCGTAGCCAAACAGAACTGTCAAGCCAAGGGATAGTGTGATAAACAGCGGCCATTTCCATTTTTTCATCGTTTGACCTCTCCTTCTATCTTGATTGTATCAATCTTTTCCTTTATTGAGTATTCAAAAGAGTCACTGCCTGATTTTTTCGCTAAAATAGAACTTAGGGTGATGCTATGAGCGTAAAACCAACTGTTAGATTGGAAAATGTAACGAAAATCATAGGAAAGAAGACGATTATTGATCAAATATCATTTGAGATTTATCCGGGGGAAGTATTTGGGTTCCTGGGTCCAAATGGCGCCGGAAAAACGACTACCATCCGGATGCTTGTCGGACTCATCAAGCCAACGTCCGGGAAGGTTGAGATCTGCGGCTTTGATGTCGGAAAGCAATTTGTGAAGGCGATGCAGCGCCTCGGTTCCATCGTCGAAAATCCTGAGCTGTATAAGTATTTAAGCGGCCGCGAAAACCTGCAGATCTTTGCGCGGATGCTGCCTGGAGTCGATGAAGAACGGATACAGGAAGTCATTGACCTGGTTGATCTGACAGCAAGGGTTGATGATCAGGTGCGGACCTATTCGCTGGGTATGCGGCAGCGCCTGGGAATTGCACAAGCCCTGTTAGGCCGTCCTGATGTGCTTATACTGGATGAGCCTACAAATGGCTTGGACCCTATGGGAATAAAAGATCTTCGCACATTCATCAGGAAGCTGGTCGATGAAACAGGTCTTTCCGTTCTTGTATCGAGTCATATTTTAAGTGAGATTGAACTGCTGGCCGATCGTGTGGCGATAATGAGCCACGGGAAGATTGTAAAGACCGGCAGCGTAAGCGATCTGGTCAATTCCCTGTCATCAGGTGTGGACTGGAGAGTCAGTGATTCTTTCCGGGCGCTCGCCATTTTGAATGAGTCTCCCCATGTCCAGGCTGCAGAGCTGTACGATGACCATACAATCCACACGCTTATGGACGAAAGTAAAACTTTCATTCTGAATGAAGCCTTATTGAAAGCTGGTATTGAGGTATGGACAATCGAAAGAAAAGTGCAGACATTGGAAGACCTATTTATTAGTTTGACAGGAGGCGATCATATTGTCTAATCCGAATATGGCGGGCCTGGTCCGCAATGAAGTAATGAAAATCGCCTCCAAAAAACGCTTGCCGGTTGTCATACTTATTTTGATCATTCTGGTCTCCATGTTTACATACGCACAATACCGGGAGATACAGGAGAAAATTGAAAAGCAGGGCACTCTGGACTGGAGGGTGGACCTGCAGCAGGAGATTGTCGACCGGCAAAACCGGCTGGCATCAAGCGGAATCCAGGACGAGTTCAGGGAGTTCCTGGAATTTGACCTCAAGCAAAAGCAATATTATCTCGACAATGATATCAACCCGAACTATCCCGGGGCCCCTACGTTTATACGAATCTTCTTCTCACAGGGACTTACACTTGTCCTGCCATTATTCATTATTATCATCATGGCTGATATCGTGAGCGGGGAGTACAATGACGGCACCATCAAAACCTTGCTGTCCCGGCCTGTCAGACGGTGGAAAATCCTGATGGCCAAATGGCTGACCGTTTTGCTGTATACATCACTGCTTATGGCGGCAACGGTGATTGTCTGTTATGCCGTGTCAGGACTCATACTTGGCTATGACGGATGGACAGCCCCAATATTAACCGGATTCCAGGTTTCGGCCACTGGCGAATTTTCAACAGAATTCATCCATACCCTGCCGATGTGGGAGTACTTGCTCATGACAGTCGGGCTTGCCTGGGTGGTAACTGCTGTGGTTGGAACCATCAGCCTCATGATCTCTGTGCTCGTGAAAAACACAGCGACTGGAATAGGCGCGATGATGGCGGTGTTAATCGCCGGCACCCTGTTGAGTTCCATCGGGTCGAGCTGGACAAGCTCCAAGTATCTGGTGAACCTGAACTTTGATCTGATCAACTATCTGGAAGGCCAGGCACCGCCGATAGAAGGAATGACACTGCCATTTTCATTGATCATCATTGCCGTATGGACGGCTGCCTGCCTGGCTGTGGCATTTTGGAACTTTACTCAGAAGGATATGTATTAATGAGCCAAGGGGACAGACCCCTTGGCTCTTTTTGAGACTGGGCCGGGGGGTCTGTCCCCTTGGCTCCCCTTGGTTCCCCTTGGCTCCTAAGCTCAGAAAGATTAACTGGCATTCTGAACCAAGGGGACAGGTCCCGTGGCCCATTTTGCTGAGAACCGAGAAACCCTATCCATGTGGCATCTAGTCTAAAGAAGGGAGAGAAATTTATTGAGTGATAAACTTTACAATCTCATAAAAGTAATTTGTTTGGCAGTTATCGCCTAATCCAGTGTAATGATTGCGTTGGAGCTTATGAATATTAGACAGATCCTGCATTCGATTGGCCATTAGGTCCCAACAGGTTTACGGGCGAGTGTATAAGCTGGTTAGCAGAGATAATGCTGTAGAAATCGGGGTAGCTGTTGCTAATGGCCTGTTTGGTAATCAAGGAAGAACTATGGGTGACGATTGCAATTATGATAGCGAAAAAAGGTGAAATTACGGGTTGTCCATTTGCTGCCAGCAAGGCGGCTTTTTTTTATACCGAAAAATAAATGACCCAAAAATTGGAAACCTTTAGAGCTTGTGTCCGTATAAATTAGTCAAAAGAAAAAGGCGGGTGGTTTTTTTGGAAGTTATACAAACAAAAGATTTAAAGCCGAAGTATTTTGCTCTTGGCCTGATATTAGCCGTCAGTTGTTTGCCAATCAGTGTTTTAGGCGTTAATGCAATTCAGAAGTTTTATTTTCAGCCTGATTATCATCTGTTTTTCAGTACACCTAAGACAGCATATCTCCTGTTTATCATCGGATATTCCATCCTCTTTGTTATTCTGGCTTTACTTTTAAGTATAGCCGATTCAAAGTTTAAGCCTCTGCTGATTCTATCCAATATCCTCTTATCTGCGATTGCAGTCTTCTTCCTTTGGCAGTCCTTTCAAACCCATTCTTATCTGACCGAGGAGGGGTTAAAGGTAAAGGCGCCTTTTGCCCGCGAACAGAACTTTGAATGGGACAGCATTCAAAAAGTCACACAAATAAGCAAACACGGAGTTCCCTACAGATTAGAGTTTCATATAAAAGATGCCGGGACATACAAATTTGACCTGCAAAGTGAATTTATTGTGAAGAGAAGCGCCTTTTATTCGCTGCTTGCTGAACAGAATGTTGAAATTGAAAGCAGGCAGCCGGATTAAGAAGCAGCCTTAAGGTTCATGGCTGCTGCTGGGCCAAAAGGTGATCACAATTTTATGCCGGCCGGGGTGCCGGATGGTCAGCTTAGGGAGAAATAAAGAACAAAAGAGAGGGGATTTCCATGGAAAAAATCTTAGTGAAAACAGGAATCTATTCATTTATTATTCCATTTTTTATATTGGTGGCTTTTATGAAAAGGGTAGATGAAAGAACCAATTTGGAGGGATACACTTCAACTATCGAAACGCCATACGCAGAATACTTCTTTACTATATTCCGCTATTCTGTGATTGTTTCCCTTATTGCGGTAGGGGTGACATTTGCTTACTTGATGTCAGAAAAGAAAAAAGAAAATGAAGAGGAGCAAGGGAAGTGACCTTTCGCCTTGTCTGCTATTTAAGCAGGACTTATTAACGTTTTGGTGAAATTCTATACTGAATCAGCCATTAAAAGGAGGACAGGAATGAACCGAACTGAATTTCTGTTAAGGATGCTTGATACTACCTTCAACAAGGAGAACTGGTATGCGCCATTGAAGCCTGCCATAGAAGGGCTATCCGCTGAACAGGCCAGCTGGAAGCCGGAAGGGGCTGCGGTAAAATCCATATGGGAGAATGTAAACCATCTTATCTATTACAAAGAGAGACTTGCGGCGAATCTAGCGGGACGGGAGTGGACTCGAAATCTTGATGGTGATGAAACTTTTTCTCTCACCGGCCAAGTAAATGATGAAAAGGATGGAAAGCAGTCATAGAACGGGCAGAACTGGCCCATCACAGCGTAAGGAAAGCAATCATCCGGATTACGCCTGAAAGGCTTGAACAAAATGACCTTGAAGAAAAACTCTTAGACATCATGCTGCACGATGCTTACCATACCGGGCAGATTATTCAATTAAGGAAGATGCAAGGAACCTGGCCTTCTCAGCGCTAACAGTGGGCCAAGGGGACAGGTCCCTTGGCTCTCTCCTTAAAAATGGGCCAAGGTACCTGTCCCCATGGCTCAAAAAAAAATCTTTTAAATAGTTGTTGACTTCCATTCCCAATATATGATAAATTTATCTCGAATTAAAGATAATTTATTTCGGAATAAACATCGCAGCTTATTTTTTTGACAACATGTCTCGAATTCGAGATAAATAATAATTATATTTTGGAGGAGATTTTAAATGGCAAAGTGGACAGTAGATCAATCGCATTCAGCAGTAGGTTTTGAAGTGAAGCACATGATGGTTTCAAAGGTGAAGGGTTCTTTTGATTCTTATACAGCAGATGTGGAAGCAGCAGATTTGACAGATCTGACAACAGCTTCAATCGCATTCACATTCGATGTTGCAAGCATTAATACACGCAGCGAGGACCGTGAGAACCACCTGAAGTCAGCTGATTTCTTTGATGTTGAAAACTACCCGACGATTGATTTCAAATCAACAAACATCGTAAAAGACGGCGATGATTTTAAAGTAACAGGCGATTTAACTATCAAGGGCGTGACAAAGCCGGTCACTTTTGATGTAGAATACGGCGGCAAAGGAACAAACCCTTGGGGTGTTGAAGTATACGGCTTTGAAGCTGAAGCAAAAATCAACCGTGAAGAATTCGGCCTGACTTGGAACGCAGCACTTGAAACTGGAGGCGTACTTGTAGGCAAGGATATTAAAATCAAAGTGGAACTAGAAGTAAATCCAGCAGCATAATTAAGAGTTGAAACGGAAGAGCTGCCGGTTAAAGGAGAAAAACGTATGAATGATAAGTTGAAAGCTGTAACGGTCATACTACGTGCTTCCCAAGCCATTCAAGAAGCGATTCGCAAAGATGCAGCCAACTACGACTTGAATCCTACGGAATTCTCTGTTCTTGAGCTCTTATACCATAAGGGTGATCAGCCTATTCAGATGATTGGCAGGAAAGTTTTGATCTCGAGCAGCAGCATTACCTATGTGGTGGATAAATTAGAGCAGAAAAATTATGTGAGGCGCCAGGGGTGCCCAGAAGACCGCCGGGTCATATATGCGGTGCTGACAGCTGAGGGGAAGGCTTTGATGGATCATGTCTTTCCCCGGCATGAAAGCAAAATGGGTGAAGTGTTCGATGAGTTAAGTGCGGATGAAGTCAATCAAACGATTGATTTAATGAAAAAAATCGGCTGCAGGGCAGAACGCATTTAATTTTTTTTTGAAAACATATCTCGAATTCGAGATATGTTGAGCCAAGGGGACAGACATATTGGCCCAAATGAGCCGAGGTACCTGTCCCCCAGACTCTGGAGATATGTTGGAAGGGGAGCTATTCTATGGGTTTTTTAAATAAACTATTTGGAACAAAAAAAGAGGAGGAAGAGACAATGACAAAATTAAACATTGGTATCATTCTAGGTTCTACACGTGAAGGACGGGTAAGCCCGCAAGTAGGTGCGTGGGTGAAAGAAGTAGCCGACAAGCGCGGTGACGCGAACTATACCATCATTGATATCGCTGACTACAAGCTTCCATTGCTTGGCGAAGCGGGCGCAGATGCTTCTGGGGCTGCTGCATGGTCAGAAATCGTTGCCGCCCAGGACGGATTCATTTTCATTGTGCAGGAATACAACCACTCTATCACAGGCGCACTGAAAAATGCACTGGATTACCTGCGTGTTGAGTGGAACAATAAAGCAGCCGGAATCGTTTCTTACGGTTCAGTAGGCGGGGCGCGAGCTGCAGAACACTTGCGCGGCATTCTGGGTGAATTGTCAGTAGCTGACGTCCGCGTACATCCGGCACTGTCTTTATTCACAGACTTTGAAAATGGCAATCAGTTCAAACCAAAAGAAGTACAAGAGGATTCAGTCAATCAAATGCTGGATCAACTGATCCCTTGGTCAACAGCTCTTTCCACAATCCGCTAAGCGGCGGCAGAGTCTATTATATACAGGTGCAGCTTCATGCACCTGTATATATCCTAAATATAAAAAAGGGGTATAAAGGTTGAGCAGATCCTGATCAAGCCAATTGATCGATGTGCTCAGAAGTTATACGGCGAAAAGGGGAGCCAAGGGGACAGGTTCCATGGCCCAAGTGGGCCGAGGGACCTGTCCCCCTGGCTCAAACTGAAAGGAGAATATATATGAAAAAAGAGACAATGGGTATTCATCATATTACGGCGATTGTAGGGCATCCGCAGGAGAATCTAGATTTTTACGCAGGGGTGCTGGGCTTGCGCCTGGTCAAACAGACAGTGAATTTTGACGATCCGGGCACATATCATCTTTATTTTGGAGATGAAGGCGGGAAACCTGGGACTATCATCACCTTCTTCCCATGGGCCGGTGCCCGCCAAGGGGTTATTGGGGATGGCCAGGTTGGTGTGACATCATATATGGTTCCAAAGGGTGCCATGAGGTTCTGGGCAGAAAGGCTCCAGAAGTTTGAAGTTCCTTTTACAAAAATCGAGCGCTTTGGTGAGCAATACTTGGCATTTGATGACCCTCATGGGCTGCAGCTTGAAATTGTGGAAAGAGAAGAAGGGGAAGCGAACGCATGGGAATTCGGCGGCATTACTCCTGAAGTGGCGATCAAGGGCTTTGGGGGCGCGACGCTGTTATCGGCGGAGCCTGCAAAAACTGCTGACCTCGGCAATATCATCGACCTGAAATTGACTCCGGCCGGCCGCGGCCAGATGGGTGTCGGAACGGTGCACCATATCGCCTGGCGGGCAAGTGATGACGAAGATCAGCTGAGCTGGAGAAATTATATTGCTGAGAATGGATATGCTGTCACCCCAGTAAAAGACCGAAATTATTTCAACGCGATTTACTTCAGGGAGCATGGGGAAATTTTATTTGAGATAGCGACAGATCCTCCAGGCTTTGCACATGATGAATCACAGGCTACAATGGGAGAGAAGCTGATGCTTCCCGAGAAGTATGAGCAGTTCAGAGAGCAGTTAGAACATAGTCTAATCCCGATTAGTGTAAGAGAATTAGATTAACTTGCAAAGGAATGATTCAAATGCTTTCCATCGATCCTGTCAGCCTGCCGGAAAGAGAAAATTACAAATTTCTCATCGGCAGCATCATCCCTAGGCCCATTGCTTTTGTGACTACCCTCTCAAAGGGTGGTGTGGTGAACGGTGCACCATTCAGCTATTTCAACATTGTCTCGGCCAACCCGCCCATGATATCCCTATCCATCCAGCGTGCGCAGGGAAGGCAGAAGGATACAGCCAGAAACATTCTCGAGTCAAAGGAATTTGTGGTTCACATCGTTGATGAGCTCAATGTCGAAAAGGTCAATCAGACAGCGGCCAGCCTTCCTCCTGACCAGAGCGAAATAGAGGCAGCAGGTTTTACAGCAGAGGCAAGCGAAAAAATAGCAGTACCTGGCGTAAAGGAAGCAAAAATCCGGATGGAGTGCGTGCTGGAACATGCCCTGGAGTTAGGTGGTACAGACTCATCTGGTACCGACTTTATCATCGGGAAGGTTGTACAATTCCATATAGAAGAAGATCTATATGACAAGGGACGAATCGACCAGAAGGGGCTTGCTGCCGTCAGCAGACTGGCTGGGAATGATTATGCCAGGATTGGCGAAGTTTTTACGATAGAGCGGCCTGAATGATAATATATAAAATTACTGGAACCCTAATAATATTAGGGTTCTTTTTATGCGTGCAAACAATTGAATAAAGCATATTAGTCGAGAAGCAGACATGCAAGGTGAATAGGATGCTGGCCTAAAGCAGCCATTAGGGCAATTTGGATTAATCCATTTTGATTATATAGGAAATAATCTCTTTTATTGTGTTTTTTCCAGCACTAACAAAAGTGTAAACGTTACAAAAAGAGTCTGTATGATGGTCTTCAAATTTCACAGTTCCATTAACGGATGCTGTTTTACCATGTGTAATGATATTTAATATTTCCACCTCAGTTATTTTTGGAGCAGCCTTCAAAGTGTTAGCGAGCTCTTCAAGACCTTGTATTGAGTTATCATTTACTATATTCCAGCAAATATCGTCACTTGCGTGTTCAGAAATAAAATGAAAATCGTTAGTAGCAGCAGCCATTATGAAATCATATAGAAACTTCTTTTTAGGTGCATTTCCACAATCTGCAGGGGCTGTTATTTTTATGCCTTGATATTCAGTGTGCATCGTTCCCATATGTCTCAGCCCCTTTTTATTCTTTTTCAATTGCCTTCCAGGGTGTGGCCGCCTGAAAATTATTTATTGAAAATAAACGCTCCCGCCTAAATTATCCTTCGTACTTTCCTTTAATGCTGAGGTGTTTATACTGCGCCCTTCCCTGCTGTAGTGAAAATCAATTAATTTCCCCAAACCTAAGAAAAAGGCTCCGATTGCCAGCAATATGATCCATAAAGGCATTACGCCCACCTCCTTTATCTATATATTAACATTTGTTGCCTGCATATACTTCTATTTATGTATTTTACTGGAAAATAATGAATGATGTTCTGATCAAGGTTTCTGTTATGCTCGCAATTTATCAATAAGGCAGGAAGTCAGGAAATTGCGGCGAATTAGTCATTATCTTATCAAAGGAGTGTGGCAAGTATGCCTCATGCTATTGATCTGCTGGCCGACCAGTTGTCAGCAAATGCGAATGATCCGAGCTGGTATGTTCCTTTTTCAGAAGCTGTTGAAGACTTATCAGAAAAAGATGCTTTTTGGAAGCCGAATGAGGAGAGCAACAGCATCGCCGAATTGGTCCAGCATCTTATTTATTGGAATGAAACCTGGCAAAAGAGGTATCAAAAGGGTCACGTCAATGCAGTTGCGCCAATTGGGAGCAATGATGAAAGCTTTGGGATACCGGAAAATAAAACATTCAGTGATTTAAAGGAGCGGCTGTTAGAGGTGCTATTTCAGTGGCAGGATCTGCTTTCCGAGGAAAAGCTGGAAAGTGAAGTGGAAGGGTTTCCTGAATCGGCAGAATGGTGGGCTATTATTGGAAATCTATGCACGCACAATGCGTATCATATTGGGCAGATTGTCTATGTACGGAAGCTGCAGGGCAGTTGGAGGCATAGTTAGTTTTTATCGGAGTCGAATGTAAAAAAGACAAATCTAATTTGAGAAAAAGGAGGAGGTTTTCATGCTCTTTATGCTCATCGTCAAAGCCTCAAAGAATTCGGAAGGACGTAATCTTCCCAGCCCTGAACTAATGGAAGCCATGACGAAGTACAATGAGGACCTAGTTAAGGCAGGTGTAAGGGTTATGGCGAAAGGCCTTCATCCCAGTTCAGATGGGATGCGCATTTCTTTTCCGAAACCGGGAGAAGATCCGGTGATTACAGAAGGTCCATTTGCTGAAACGAATGAATTGATCGCCGGATTCATTTTGATTGATGTGAAGTCAAAGGAAGAAGCCATCGGTTGGGCTAAGCGGATGCCGGACCCGCAGGGAAATGGGGAAGGGCAAATTGAATTTAGGCAGGTGTTTGAGTGAGGTGCGAGTGCAGGTCAAGGGGACGGAAGCTGCTGAGGCGATTATATGAAACTTGACTTTTACCAACTGGATATAGTGGACCAGAGGCAGTTAAAGTTTGCAGTAATAAGCGCCATCTACAAAGGAAAATGGGTGTATGTCAGGCATAAGGATAGAACCACATGGGAAATTGCAGGAGGACATAGAGAATTTGGAGAAAACATGGAGGGAACGGCCCAAAGAGAGTTATGTGAAGAAACGGGCTGTATAGATGGCGAGTTGATCCCAATATGTGACTATTCATTAGGCGATACGGCTGTTAAAAAATACGGAAGGCTATACCTTGGAGTAATAAGGGAATTGGGCCAGCTGCCTGCTTCAGAAATTGATGAGATCAAACTGTTTGAGGATTTACCCGTAAACCTTACTTATCCGGAAATCCAGCCGAAGCTGTTCGAAAAGACATTGGCGTTTATAAAACGCTATGAACAGTGATATACAATCAGGTTAGTTCCGTTAAGTAAGCTGAGCAGCTTCAGCTTTTTACCGCAGCAATATTTGGATAAAAAAGGAATTCTCATATTCTCTCTAGAATCTATATATAAATCAACTATAGGAGCACCTGATATGCACACAATACCTAAACACATTATTGCGGTTTCGGCGCTTATTGAAAACGAAAAGAATGAAGTGCTGCTGGTTAAGGTCCAATGGAGAAAGGATACCTGGGAAATGCCCGGGGGCCAGGTGGAGCTTGGGGAGCCGCTTGATCAGGCAGTCGTAAGGGAAGTTCTTGAGGAAACCGGACTGCATATCAAGCCCGTTGGCATCACAGGTGTTTATTATAATTCGACCAAGCAGATATTATCTGTTGTTTTTAAAGCATGGCACATCAAAGGGGAAATCAAAATCCCGCCTGAAGAGATAAGCGAAGCCAGGTTTGTGCTTTTAAATGAACACAATATTGGCCAATACATAACCCGGCCTCACATGAAATCACGGACACTGGATGCGATGAAAGCGAAGAATATCGTTCCTTATGAGACTTGGGAAATGGATCCTTATAACTTGGCAGGAAGGCTATATTGACCCTCTTTTTTTGCGAAGACAACCTGAAAAATTAAAGGAGCACCCCTATGATTCATTGGTTCCGCCACTTGCCCCAATTACATATGAATTCCTCTGAATGGACCCCTTTCATACAGAACAGCTGGTTCCGGGAACATTTTATGAAATTTGCTTATTTACTTCAGATTGTTATGTTTTTGGTGCCTGGCCTCATGGGAGGGCTGTTTACTGAATTACCCCTTTATATGCTCATTCTAATTGGAATTGCTGTCTTTATTGTTCATGAACTTCTGCACATTATCACCGTATATAAAGAAGGTGATATAAGCCTGACATTCAGCGGAACATTTTTTTGGCTGAATACCAATACCATACTATCAAAAAGAAGATTCCTGGTCTTTATGAGCCTGCCGTTTATAGGGTTGTCAGTGGTGCCAGCCATAGTGGCTCTTTTCGTAGCAAGAGAAATGCAAACGCTTCTCTTATTTGTAAGCTGGATTAATTTCATCATTTCAGCTGCAGATATCATTAATTCTTTCTTAATAGCAATCAAGCCGAAAGGCGCAGTGTTCTGCAGGGGGTATTACCGGATCGTTCAGATGAGGGAGCAGATTGTAGATGTAAGAGATTAAGACAGCTGGTGCAATCTTCAAAACCAACTGCAATCCGCGACCTATAGGAGGGATAGAATGGGTTTACTCATTACATTCATGAGCATATGGATCTTCACCTTCATGTTTGCAAGGCTGTTTAGTTTAGTTGGCGGCAACTGGAGCTTGTTTGCTAAAACGTATTGGCAAAATGACATAGTCATCTGTTTTGGACAGTCTCTCCTCATTACGTTATTGCTTGAAATGATGTAATGTCTGGGAATTTTATGCCATAAATATCTGGAAAAAATAATAAGCCAAGAGAATCATATCCCTTGGCCAATCTATATTACTGGTAATGTTTCAGCATCATGGGAGTATAGGAATCCAAGGGCAGGGGTCTTAAAGAGAGGGTCGTGTCATAGGAGTAAATATGGCTGCTTTGTGCCAGCTTAAGGCATTTATACATAGCTTTTCCGCCAACCGCATTTGCTGAATGAACGGTTATATGGTCTGCAGAGAGTTTTTCCCTGACCATAATTTTGACCAGAAGCATACCGTTTTCTCTTTTGCTTTCCAGGTCATGGTCCAGTGATAAATGGCCAATTTCATAGGTGCGGAGAAGTTCTAAACATTCCACAATTGTATTCACATATACGAATCCATCCGGCGGTTTCCTATAGTCATCTAAGAATACATTGATTTTTTTCAAATTTCGCCCCCTTAATAAAGAGTGACTAAGAAAAGTTTCTTGTCCTTCATTAAAACCATAACACACCTTTCATGTATAGGTTAACATTCTTTACTATGGCAGCCAGTTAAACTACTAACGTAAACTCGACTGTTTTTACTAAATACTGTTACTTTGGCCTTGCCTCATTCGTATATTCATATATAAGAGCCCATACATACTAATCGCCATGTTAGGACGGGAGCTTTTCTGTCTGCGATTTTCATTTTTAGGGGGGGATATAGTTGGATATTAAATTTTCAAACAGGCCGAAGATATTTACTTTAGGGTTAATCTTTGCATTAGGTTGGCTTCCTCTGGGCTTTTTAGTCTTGATGTTTTATCAAAAAATAAATATATTCCCGGATACTGTTTATTTTCAGGATACGCCGAGTAAAGCTTATATGGTAAATATAGTGGGCGGTCTGCTTATAACAGCAGGTGTTCTGCTTTTCTTGCTTGAGAAATTGTGGATAAAGGCTATTGGTGTGCTTGCCATATTGATTGCATTTACGCTTATATTTGGTGCCCTTCATACATACACCTATATTGATTCAACAGGGATTCACACTGCACCGCTGGAGGGATTTAAAGAAGAAGTAACTCTCTGGAATGATATTAATCAGGTTGTCATCGTCCTTGATAAGGGCGAGCCCGAACAGCTGGAGTTTGAAAGTGAAAATGACACGTTTATCTATACATTAAAAGAGTATATGCCCAGAATGAAGCTTAGAGAATGGTTAGATGGCATTGGGGTTAAATATAGCGAGAGGAATATGTGACGAATCACATTTCTTTGCATACAGTCATTTGATCCGGTCTGAATACTTGAAAGCAGAAGCAGCTGCCATCCAGGCGGCTTTTCTTGTTTCGGAAGGTACAGGTGTCTGGTCAATATTGGTATATTATAGTAAGGGCATCTTAAGAGGGGGAAATACGATGGAAAAAAAATTAAGGGCCATGCTCGTTTTTCCAGGGGTGTTATTAGTCTTATTCGCATTGAGCAATGATAGATACAGAGAGCTGATATACATCGGCTATATCTTACTGTCGTTAAATCTGATCATTCTGGGCATCCAGGCCTTCAAAGACAACAAAAAATCCACGTTTGCTTATGCTATTACAGCCATATCACTTTTAACCATTTTTCTTTCACTCAAAATGTTATTGTAATAACGGAATTTAAGCAGCAGCCAGGGGAGCTTTTTTTACCAAGAGTGGAGGTTCAGCTTAACTCATGAGTATTGTGCATATCAGAAAAATGGATGCTTCCAATGAATGTGAAGTCAGGAAGATCAAACTAAAGCCCGGACAGGAAAAATTCATTGAAACTGTTGATGAGTGTTTGGAAGAAGCAGGTACATACAGTGAATGGCAGCCAGTGGTTATATATAGTGATGAAGAAGTGATTGGTTTTGCCATGTACGGCTCTTTTGGACCCAACAAAGATACATGGATTGACAGAATCATGATCGATGAAAGATATCAGGGCAAAGGCCTGGGGAAATTGGCGATGTTAAAACTGATTGATATCGCTTCAAGACAATATGATGTAAATGTTATCTACTTAAGTATCAAAGAAGAAAACAGGACAGCTTATCGTTTATACAAAAGTATCGGTTTTGAGGATATGAACGAAATAGATCCTCAGAATGGAGAGCTTTTATTTAAGTATACAGTTTGAGTAAAAGCTGCTCCCTGCTTATAGGCATAAGGGCAGGTCTGCTGTCCCTGTTTTAAAGGAATGGGCCAAGGGACCTGTCCCCTTGGCTTTTTTTAATTTTAGAAGGGTAAGTTATTGACAGTGAAAAATAATTTGTGGTATTATTAAAAATTTGATTAAAATATACATGTGTGTTAAGATTAAGGAAGTTGCGATATGGAGGGGATTATTTGTTTCAAATTGACGATAATGTTGTTTATCCGATGCATGGGGTAGGGATCATTAAAGCGATAGAAGAAAAGGAAGTTTTAGGGGAAAAACAACAATATTATGTCATTAAAATGTTGGTCGGCAATATGGAAGTTATGATTCCTGCAGGTAAGATAGTGAATTCAGGTATACGTCCTGTTACTGACATCATTGCATTAAAGCAACTTATGAATATTTTCCAGAATGGGGAAACAGATAGATTACTGCCCTGGAAGCAGCGATTTAAAGTGAATACGGATAAAATAAAAACAGGGAAAATTCAGGAATGTACGGAAGTTGTACGCGATTTAATGCGTATGAAGAAAGAAAAAGCACTTAACACAAGCGAAAGACAAATGTTGAATAACGCACATGAAATTTTGATCAGTGAACTGGGATTAATGAAAGGAATCACTGAAAACCAAATAAAAAGTTTCTGTTAAAGCAGCCTTAAAATATCCTTAATCAAAGTAAGGCTGCCAAGACACTCAACTTCTCCAACTCACCATTAGAAAATTAACCTCTTTTGTTATTTCTGCCGTCATCCATTTCAATCATTCATATTTCTACGACAAAGTATCTCCATACAACTCGATAAAATTGTCCCTAAAGTTTTTGGCAAATCCTGATTCACACTGGCACGGACACGGAGCCGTAAGGATGAAAGAGAGGCAGGGCTTTCATTGTTTTGGGTATATAAAAAAGAGATAATGGGACAGTTTTACTGTTCCATTTATAAAGGGCGGGTACAAGGAAAACTGGCTATCCGACCCGCAGGCAAACAAAAAAACCTCTGAATCAGAGGTTTTTTTGCAATTCAGAATTCAATTCTTTGTCAATCGCTTTGAGTGTTGATTCTATCGTATAAAATGTGTCAACAGCCTGTGTATGGGCATGTGTGACTTCAAATAGGTTTTCTTTATAGCATACATACAATACCGGCTGCTGGTTGTCATCATTGAAAGTTAATGAAATTTCACAGTTAGGGTATTCCTGTATGGTAGTTAACATTGTTCTCATGTGATCTAAAGACATATAGTCTCAGCCTCCTTCCACTATGGGGGGAGGTGACTAAGTAAAGTCTCGTAGTTCCCAACATATTTAAATAATTGATAATAAGTATAACATACTTTGTGCTTTTATCCAGAAAGAGGAGCCAGCTGGTAAAAGAAGGAATTGTTCTGCGTGTTAGAGAAGGTATGTAAGGCAGAAAAAAGGAGTGTGTTCATGAAAAGAGTAGATGTAGTCTATTCACTTATCTTTGATGAAAAACAGGAGAAGGTATTGGTTGTTAGGAATTTTAAATATGATAATTGGTCTCTGCCGGGCGGTTCGGTTGAAGCAGGGGAAACCTTATCACAGGCAGCTATTCGGGAAGCAAAAGAAGAAACAGGCCTGACGATTGAGGTTGATGACATAATTTCTGTAAATGAAGCGATGATGAAAAATCATGATCATCATGCCGTTTTCATTACATTCAAAGCAAGAGTCATAAGCGGCGAGATCAGTATACAAGATACTGAAACGATAGCAGAAGTAAGATGGGTAAGTTTAGAAACTGCTGATGAAATGATGCCATATCATAAAAATGGGATCAGGTATTTGCTGGGTCAGTCAGCTCCCTATGTCTTTCAAGGGGAAGTGCGGTAGTTTAAGGGAAGGAGACAGAGAGTGTGTCCTATCATATAAGAGTTAAAGCAGGTGCAGTCATTATCGAGCAGGGCAAAATTCTGCTGACAGAATATAGCGATCCAAACAGGGGTATCTTGTATGATTTTCCTGCAGGAGGTGTGGAGCCTGGCGAGACTATAACAGATGCTGTTAAAAGAGAAGCTAAAGAAGAAGCGTGCATAGAAGTGGAGGTCGGCCCATTGGCCTTTGTCTATGAATATGCACCGCATTTGAATGGCGAAAAATATGGGCCGGTCCATACCCTGGTGATGATGTTTGAATGTACTAAACTGAGCGGCTCGGCTGCAAGGCTTCCAGAACAGCCAGACCCTAATCAGACGGGCGTTAAGTGGATAGCATTATCGCGGCTTGGAGATATTCAGCTCTATGCAGACATAGGAAAGCAAATTCAGGATTATGCCATACATAAGAGGAATATTGATTTGATTGAGGAGCAGCGTCTTTAATAAGCTGAGGAATCATTACAACAGGAGATATGGTGCAGGTCTGTGGGCTGAGCCAAGGGACCTGTCCCCTCGGCTCAAAAATGAGGAGGCTTTCTAATGAGCAACTGGTGGTATAGTTTATATTTCGTAATTTTAGGAGTTGTGTCTTTTTTCACGCGGGAGATTGTAACTTTTATCATGCTTGGTTTTATATTGTTGAGCCTGAATAACATCAATAATACGCTGAAAAAAATACACGATAGTACTGATAAAACGGTTCAAGAGAAGTAGCTCTTTTTCAAAAAGCACTCTAAATTAGGGGCCTGTCCCAGGTTTGTAAATGGTACTGAAAGCTGGGAAAATCCTTCTTTTAGTGGATCTGGGCCAAGGGACCTGTCCCCTTGGCTCGAGGAAGGGCTGCCCATTATCTATGACTGGTCAGACAGCTCTTTGTCACATCCTTTCTTAAGCGTCACTGTGTTTTTAAATGAGGCAGCCGAACTTTTTTCTGAAGAGTTCGCGGATGAATTGCTGGAAGCGTACTTAAGCTGCTGGGCAGAGTGGGGTTTAGAGGAAGACCTGCGCAAAGAGTACCTGAACGTTCAAAGAATTGCGCCATTATTTGGCTTGGCTGTCTATCAAAATGAAATCTTTCCTTTTTTCCAAAAGAATTGGGATAAGAATCGGATCATCCAGGAATATATTCAGTTATGGCTTGATGCGTAAGATACACCTCCGCTATAGTTCTGGTGAAAATGTATTCTGATTTTTACCTAAAGTAAATAAAGATAGGAAGTTGGGGGGCTTTTATTTTGGGTCCTAATAAAAAGAAAACAGAAGTTATGTGGGCAGGGATCGGTTTAGCATTGGGTGGCAGGTGTTGGGGCGATACTTGGAATCGTGGCATACAATCAGCAATGGCTGGGCTGACAATAAATACGTAGAAAGTATATAGAGAGTGTCTTTTTCCCATTTAAACAATCATTATGCAGAAGGAGGTACGGCCCTGCTTATGAACTTAGATAACTTTCAGATTCTTGAGGTGTCAAAGGACCACATTGGAAGATACCTTAAATTGAAGGTAGAGCTTCCTGATGGTGACAGTGTAATCCGATGGGGATTGGATGAGTTTACATACAGGCAAATAAAAGAGGTTGTATCTAAGAAGTATTTTGATTCACTTGCTATCGACTATCAATATGAAATGGTAACCTGTGTCGGGACATACAAGGAAAGTCTGAAGGAGCCGCCCGGTTACAGAGGGACAATCAGATGTATCCAGGGAAATCGTGCAGCAAGAATTGAATTTTCTTGTTCGTCGAAGTTTGCTGGAAATATGGAATGGTTCAGGAAAGAAGTGAGCGGAGTGGAAGATATAGAGCATTTGCTTTGGGAGAAATACCTTTCTTAAAATGAACAATTTTTAGGAAGGTATTTTCAGCAGCCTATTGAAATATAAGAATGGTGATTCTGCCAATTAAATTTAGGTGAAGAGGTGTGAGGATGATTAAGTCGATGTATCCGTACTTAGTAATGAACGGGAATGGTCAAGAGGCAGTGAGTTTTTACAAAGATGCTTTAAATGCAGAAGTGGTTTCCGTCCAGACGTTTGGTGATATGCCTGACAACCCGGAATTCCCTTCCCCGCCTGAAGTAAAGGACCGGGTACTGAACGCTCACCTGAAGGTAGGGAATATGGATTTAATGCTTTCTGACACATTTCCTGGCCAGCCTTACCAAATTGGTTCCCAGGTGACGATTGCTCTTATCGCAGATGAATTAGAGCAGACGAAGGGGATATTCGCTAAGCTTCAGGATGGCGGGAAAGTGGACATGCCGCTCCAGGAGACTTTTTGGAGCCCTTTATATGGGCAGGTTAGTGATAAATTTGGTGTGATGTGGCAGATTTCTGCTGCGGCTAAGGACTACTAATGGTGGGGGGGTTCCTGAAATTAAACCGCAAGGAGCGATGTTATGAAGTTTCTGCTTACTTCTGGCGGCGTTAATAATAAGAGCATAAACGATGCACTTGTCGATATGCTGGGCAAACCGGTCGCTGACTCAACGGCCTTATGCATCCCAACCGCCATGTATGGGCACCCCTGGGTCGGCCCCGGTGTCAAAGCCTGGGAGTTCATCAGCGGAAGTCCCGGTAATTCCATGGTCGATCTGGGCTGGAAGTCGATCGGTGTGCTGGAGCTCACAGCTCTCCCAAGCATCGATGAAGACCGCTGGGTGCCGCTTGTCAGGGAGACGGACGTCCTGCTGGTGTCAGGAGGGGACGCCCTCTACCTTAGCCACTGGATGCAGCAGTCAGGACTGGCAGACCTTTTGCCGTCCCTGCAGGCAGTCTATGTGGGAATGAGTGCCGGAAGCATGGTGATGGCACCTAACATCGGGGAATACTTTGTAAGCTGGACTCCGCCCGACGGTGGTGATGCCGCGCTTGGACTGGTCGAATTTGCAATGTTTCCGCATCTGGACCACGAGATGCTTCCGGGAAACACCATGGCTGCCGCAGAGAAATGGGCCGCCGGGATGAAGGGGCCAGCTTATGCAATGGATGATCAAACGGCCATCAAAGTGGTTGACGGAGCAGTGGAAGTTGTTTCTGAAGGGCAGTGGAAACTGTTTTCTAAGTGATGTCGCTCCTGCGCCAAAAATTTAAATAACAGCTGCCAGCCAGGCGGCTTTTTTTCTTTTTGCAAAAATGGGCAGCCAACAGCTTGAATGTACTTGACAGACAACGCTAATCGGTAATACTATATAGTTAGTAATAAGTATTACTGAATACCGGTTATACAGAGTACTGAATATTTAAGTGAGATATAGACGGGGGTAAAAGGAATTGGAAAATATCACAGAAATGCTTAAAGGGGTGCTTGAGGGCTGTGTGCTTGAAATCATCAGCCGCGGTGAAACTTACGGCTATGAAATCACGCAGCAGCTCCGGCAGCTCGGCTTTACTGAGGTGGTTGAAGGGACTGTTTACACCATTACCATGCGGCTGGAGAAAAACAATCTCGTGGATATAGAGAAAAAGCCCTCAACTGTGGGACCGCCGCGAAAGTTTTACACCCTCAATGAAGCCGGCCAGGAGAAACTCAAGGTGTTTTGGGAAAAATGGGCCTTTGTCTCGGAAAAAATTGATGAACTCAAAAATAAACCAATCAAAAAGGAGAATGCAAAATGAGTATATTTGAAAAAATCATCGGCAGCCTGGAAGACAAGCGGGAATGGAAAGCGATGGAGGCGCGTGCGAAGGGACTTCCAAGCGAGTACACTGCCGCGTATAAAGCGATCCAGAAATATATGTGGACTGCAGGAGGCGGTCCCACTGATTGGAAAGACACCAAACGCATCTTCAACGGCATTCTCGACCTTTTTGAGGAAGGGGCAGCCGAAGGCAAGAAAGTCACTGACCTGACTGGTGAGGACGTGGCTGCTTTCTGTGATGAGCTGGTGAAGGATGAGAAAACCTGGAATGATAAATACCGCAAGAAGCTGAATGATACCATTGGGCGAGGATAAAGGCGGAAATATAACGATTGAAAAAGAATACCTACTGAATAGTCAGGTGTGAATGGATGCCTGCTATTCAGTATTATTTTTAGACAGGTAATAAGTAATACTGATTACCAGTATAACTAAGTAGTGGCTTTTGCCAATTTAAAAGGGAGGAATTTATATGAACCATTCAGCGATTTCTGTTAAAGGGTTAACAAAATCCTTTAAAGACAAGAAAGTTTTAAAGGGGGTGGATTTTGAGGTGAGTCGCGGCGAAATTTTTGCATTGTTGGGTTCCAATGGGGCGGGCAAAACAACGACTGTAAACATTCTCTCGACGTTAGTGAAGGCAGATGATGGTAAAGCGGATATTTGTGGTTTTGATGTTCAGCGCCAGCCGGGGCATGTCCGCCAGAGAATCAGCCTTACCGGGCAGTTTGCAGCTATAGACGGCATGCTAACCGGGCGGGAAAACTTAATGATGATTGCTGGGCTAAGGGGAGTATCCGATCCAGCAAACGTCGCCGGCCATCTGCTTTCCAGATTCAGCCTGACTGATGCGGCAAGCATCCGTGCAGATAAATATTCCGGCGGGATGAAGCGCCGGCTTGACCTCGCTATGAGCCTGATTGGGAGGCCTGAAGTAATTTTTCTCGATGAACCGACCACAGGACTTGATCCCGAAGCACGGATAGAAGTGTGGAATACCGTCAAGAAGCTTGCCGGAAGCGGCACAACTATTTTGCTGACGACCCAGTATCTGGAGGAGGCCGAACAGCTGGCCGACCGCATCGCCATTCTGCATGATGGAAAAATCATCACCATTGGAACCCTTGCTGAACTTAAGGCGATGTTTCCGCCTGCAAAAGTGGAGTACATTGAAAAGCAGCCGGCATTGGAAGAAATATTCCTCGCGATCATCAGCAAAAAAGGAGGAGATGGAAATGAAAAGTAACACAGGGGTCCTGCTGGGACGTTTAATGCGGAATATTATGCGCAGCCCTGACACAATTGTCACGGTGGCCATTACGCCGATCATGATGATGCTGCTGTTTGTTTATGTTTTTGGTGGAGCTATAGAAACGGGAACGGAAAACTACGTGAATTATTTACTGCCAGGTATTTTGCTGATTACGATCGCATCGGGCGTCGCTTATACATCCTTACGTCTCTTTAATGATGTGAAGAGCGGGCTGATGGCCCGTTTTGTCACTATGCCCATCAAGCGATCATCTGTATTGTGGGCACATGTGCTGACTTCGCTGGTCTCTAATGCACTCGCTGTTGCAGTTGTCATCCTTACTGCATTCTTAATGGGCTTCCGCCCGCATGCTGATATCCTTGATTGGTTCACCGTAGCCGGTATACTCCTGCTGTTTACCTTGGCCCTGACATGGCTGGCGGTCATTCCGGGATTGACGGCGGGATCTATGGAAGGGGCCACAGCTTATTCATATCCTTTAATTTTTCTGCCCTTTATCAGTTCTGCTTTTGTCCCTACCGAAACCATGCCCAAAGCAATTCGCATTTTTGCTGAGAACCAGCCAGTGACTTCGATTGTCAACTCGGTCCGTGCCCTCTTATATGATGGCGCTGCCGGGAGCGGGATCTGGACTGCACTTGCCTGGTGCCTTGGCGTTATGATCATTGCTTATTTGATTGCCGGTAAAGTCTTTAGACGGCAATTGCGGTAAGAAAAGGAGGAGGCTCTTTCGTGGTGTCTGAGCGGAATTTGATTATTTGGCCCAATAATCTGCCAACTCTGCCAATTGTCCTCAACGGTTGACTGGAGCTCATCTGCAAACTATTTACACAGCGGCTTCTTGGCTTCCAGCCAGTCTGACACTATATTCAGCTGCCGATCCGGCGGCTTTTTCTTTATAACCGCCCAACAAAGTAAAAATAGATGGTACCATGAAACAATAGTGTTCTATTGTTCCGTATAAGGGAAAAGAAAAGGAGGGGGACCGGTGAAGAATACAGCCAGGCTATCTATATTGATGGCAATCATGACCATTCTATTATACGGATGCTCTCAAAAGGAAATACAATATTATTCAAATCCAGATGTTGCTTTGCTTCAAGATAATAATCGTGTTCAAAAAGGTGACTATCAGCTGTCCGTAGCGGATGATCAATTAATTATAGACAGCAAAAAGAAAAAGTTCGAGGTTTCTTTACCTGAACATCACAGCAGTATTCAAAGTTTTCATTTTTCATATGATAATCGGTATTTAGCTTATGATGCTGTCGTGGGTAACGCTGTTAAAATTTTTGTCGTTGACTTAGAAACGGGTGAAAAGGTCAATTTGTCCGAAACGATCGGTTATAAGTATGACTACAATGGCTACCATTCATCCTGTGGAATTGCCTGGGCGCCTGACCAGAATATAATCGCCTTTATCGGTGGATATAATGATTCAGCCCGAATAAATATTTATCACTTTGATATGGATGAGGAACTTCAGGCTCCTGCAGGTTCACTCATTTTTAATGATATATACGGTGTCAAATGGGATGTTACAGGGAAATCCATCTATTATACTGCTGATTCACTTGAGAATGAAAATATGTATGGACTTTATCAGACTGAAATCGAATCAAAGGGCAGGTTAATTGGCGGAAAAGTGGAGAAGGTTTCTGAAATAGACAAGGATGAATATAAGGAATGGGTGAATAATTCGTAAAATAAGAAGGAAGAAGCTTTACATATAGACATAGTAACGAGCATAAACAGCTCCACCAATTTTTCATGATACTGGTCAATGGACAATCAGCCGTCTGCCCTTCGCCGCCGGCAAGTCGAGCTGTGCTACGATCTTATGTTAAATTATATTAGTTTCCTGAATGAAAAGAATTAAGACAGAATTTTATATCCGTTAACTGATGCGATGCCTCATCAATGAGGGTCGCTTTTTTTTGTGTAATTTCCTTGGTTATCATTAAGAAAATTAATTTTTATAAAGTTAAAATTGAATTATTTAATAAAATACATATTTTTAATAAAAATTATAAATTAACTATTTAAAAAATGAAAATCCTGGTGTATGATTTGATTAACTAAAAGAAAGGAGCATGGTATGGCGTATCCTTTACTCACTAATTGTCCTGTTTGCACAAATGCGCTGACGATCACCAAGCTGCAATGCAGCCATTGCCAAACCACCGTAGAAAATGAATTTGAGCTTTCCAAACTGGCGGCTCTCGGTCAGGAGCAGCTGTACTTCATTGAGATTTTCCTAAAAAGCCGCGGAAATATCAAAGAGGTCGAGAAGGAGCTTGGCATCTCCTATCCGACTGTCAGAGGCAAATTGGATGAAATCATCACTGCTCTTGGGTACTCCACTCAAAAGAAACCTGAAGTGGATAAGAAAAAGATTGTATCAATGCTCGAAAAAGGCGAGATTTCAGCAGAGAAAGCCATTCAGTTATTGAAGGAGGGAGAATAGGCCATGAAAGATGAAATTTCAAGGGTCTTAACGCTGGTGGAGGAAGGAAAGCTTGATAAGGAAAAAGCAGGTGAGCTGATCAATGTCCTGCAAGGCAAAGATCAGCCAGAGCTGGTGGCGGTGAAAAAAGAAGTGCCTTATGGTAATAAAGTGCTGAAGATCCGTGTGAACTCCAGTGAAGGCGATAATGTAAATGTAAATTTGCCGATCAACCTGGTCAAGGCTGTCCTGAGAGTAGGGACCAATATTGCTGAAAGAATTCCTGAGGCAGCCAAATATGTGAAGGATATAGATGTCGACCTGCTTATTGCAGCGATTGAAAATGAATTGGACGGACAAATCGTTGACATCATCTCGGCCAATGGCGACAAAGTGCTGGTGGTGATCGAATAATTATGTTAAAGGTCAAGGTGAAAGCAAAGGATAAAAGGTTTTCCATACCCGTGCCCTATGCCATATTGAACGCAGCCGGTCTGGTTATCACATCCAAAAGGATTAACCGCTTTATCAATAAAGCCATCGAGAAAGACGGAAGTAAGTTTGTTTTTCCTGAAATTGACAGGAAGGATTTAAAGCTGCTGCTGGAGGCCATTTCTGATTACAGAGGGGTTACCCTTGTGGACACGAAATTGAAGGACGGTACTGAGGTAGTGGTGAAGCTTTAAGAGACATCTATCATGTTGTTTTTGCGGCTGCCGTCGAGGCGGCTTTTTTCATTTTTCTTAAATTTTTCCTGCCATCCCCGCCTATTTTTCCAGTATTCCTATGTTTTAACCCCCAAATAAAGGGAAAAAACCTACTAAGCTAGTTAGTTAGATAGTATGTAGGAGGGGGAAATGTGAAGGAACAGCAAGAGAATCTAGAAGCTAAAGATATTACTGTTGTGGACAGTTCGATGGCGAAGAAGTCCATGATGGGGACATCCATCGGGAATGCGATGGAGTGGTTTGATTTTGGTATCTATTCATTTTTAGCAGTAACGATGGGAAGGGTGTTTTTTCCGGAGATTGACCCATCTTTTCAATTAATATACGCGTTTGCCACGTTTGCGGTGGCATTTATTGCTCGTCCGCTCGGCGGTATGTTCTTCGGGATGCTTGGTGACCGGATAGGCAGGAAGAATGTGCTGGCCATTACGATGATCCTGATGGCGGCTTCCACGCTCAGCATCGGCTTGATCCCGGGCTTTGCAGCGATTGGGATCACAGCTCAAATTTTACTATTATCAGCAAGGCTTGTGCAAGGTTTTTCAACCGGCGGGGAATATGCCGGGGCTATGACCTACATAACCGAAACAACTCCTGATAAAAAACGCAGCTTCATGGCCAGCGGCCTTGAGGTTGGAACACTGGTCGGCTTTATTGCCGGCGCCGGCCTTGTTACGCTGCTGACCTTTATGCTTGGCAGCGAGGCGATGACGGCATGGGGCTGGAGAATTCCGTTCTTCATTGCCGCTCCGCTTGGAATCATCGGCTTCTATTTCCGTAATCATTTAGGTGAAACGCCGGCTTTTGAGGCGATGAATGAATCGATTGAAGAGAAAAAGAATGAAAGTGTTACGCTAAAAGAGATTTTTGCCGGACATTGGAGAGCATTATTGACTTGTACGGCGATTGTTATTTTCTACAATGTTATGAGTTATACCGTTCTGACTTATATGCCGTCTTATATGTCAGAAGAGCTCGGGTACAGTGAAGGGAAAGGGCTCCTGATGCTTGTTCTTGTGATGATCGTCATGATCCCGATGGTATTGGCAATGGGGCATTTGAGCGACAAATTCGGACGGAACCGCATTCTGAAAGCCGGCCTGATTGGCGCGGTTGTCCTGAGCATCCCTGCTTTCATGCTCGTCCGATCGGGCAGCACCATGGGCGCTTTCCTTGGATTGCTGATCCTCGGCCTGCTGCTGACGACTATGCAGGGCTCACTGCCGGCAACACTCCCGTCGTTATTTTATACGAAAGTGCGCTACGGGGCACTGGCAATCACGTATAATACAGCAACGTCGCTGTTCGGAGGCACAACACCGCTGCTGGTCGCATGGCTGGTGAGCGTAACCGGCAATAATATGGTGCCAGCTTATTACCTGATGGGCATGTGCCTGTTCGGCATCATTGTGGTCACCCTGTTTGTCAGGGAGACGGCAGGAAGATCGCTTCGCGGTTCTGCACCGGTTGTTGAGCATCAGAGCGAAGTGAAGGAAGTCCTTAAGAATCCGGAGAGGGCCTACTGGTGGAAGAATGAAGGAAGAGCCAGGAAAGGCGCTTTGGGTAAAGGGTTATTGGCTGGATTGTTGAATAAGCATTAAAAAAAAGGTGCCTGACTCCAAACGCATACAAGCTGTGCTTATGGAGTCAGGCATTTTTTTAATAAGGAGGGTGCAAGGGTGAAAACCATGTCTTTGCGATTGATATTTATCATAGTGGGGGCTTTAGTTGGAGGACTCATTGTATATCTTATAAACGGGGAATTTCCACTGGGTGTCCTGGCAGGCTTTGCGGCCGGCGCGGTGATTATTCTTGTTTTAGCTGTGTATAGAAGAAAAGAGTGAGGCGACCTGTCCCGCTGTCCCAAGATACTTAAGAAAGTGGGGGAATGCACCTCATTTATTCCAATAAGCCTTCGCTTCTTTCTCCAGCACCTTTAGCCGTTTGTAGTAATCAGGAAACTCGTTAAGGTGTGCGAGGGCAATTTTTCCAGTGGTGAGGGGGTCATCGCCTGTGACATTCGTTTGGCTGGAGATCTTACCGTGCTCAAGCTCTGTATTTACACCAAGCCAAAATTCATTTAAATCAAACCTGCTCTTAGTAAAATCGATTCCCAGCAGCAAAGCGATGGCAGCTGCTTCTTCTTTGGAAAAAGTCTTTTGCCTGACAGCATGATGGGGATATGGATATCTTACACTATGCCTATGGCCAACGATGAAACGGTGAGAATAAGGATCATGAAAGTACATGTACATCACTCCTAGAGGGCAGATTACGTTAGTAGGCTATGAATTTCAAAGTGAGATGGTGTCTGGCTCCAAGTCTTTTATACTTGGGAGGAGCTTGCTTTTAGAAGGAAGGACAAGGGAACTGTTCCCCCTAGCCCTTAGGTATGTGTTCAAACATATTTCTCCTTATTCAGGAGATAATAACCCTTATGGACTTAAATAGGAGGAAAAGGCATGGAGACTCATCATAATCATATGAAGCTAACCGCCGCAGAATTGAGTTATTTATGGGCTTCTTTCATGGCAGACAGTATGGCGGTTTGTGTATTAAAGTATTTTCTTCGTCATATTGAAGATGAAGATATCCAAAAGCTTGGTTCCCATGCTTTGGATTTGTCACAGCAGCATGTGGAGATCATAAGAGGGATCTTTACAGAAGAAGGCATCCGGATTCCGCAGGGATTTACGGAGGAAGATGTGAATTTAGAGGCGAAGCGATTGTTTTCCGACGTTTTTTATTTGCGCTACATACACAATATGGCAAAGGGCGGTCTTGCCACTTATGGCCGGGTGCTGCAGAATACATGGCGGTCTGATATTCATTCATTCTATTCCAAGTGCTTAACCTCAACAATCGAATTAAAGACCGAGGCCAATGAGCTATTATTGAAAAAGGGACTGAGTGTGCGCCCGCCAAGCATTCCATATCCGGAAAAAACGGAGTTTGTTCATAAGCAGTCCTTTATTCTGGAAGGGCTGGGGAGGAGGGAATCCCTCACCGGGTCAGAGGTGACGAATCTTCATGCAAATATCCAGACGAATCATTTAGGAACCTGTATGGCTTCAGCCTTCAGCCAGGTGGCCAAATCAGATAAGGTCCGGAAATATATATTAAGAGGAAAAGAAGTTTCCCGGAAACATATAAAGGTTCTGAGCCGCTACTTGGAGATGTGTTCATTGCCTGTCCCCATGGGCTTTGACCAGGAAGTAACCGAATCAACCGAGTCGCCATTTTCAGATAAATTAATGATGTTCCACTTTGGCCTGATGATTTATGCCGGAATCGGCAACTATGGAATAGCCATTTCAGAGAGCAATAGAAGCGATCTGGTTATTGATTATGAGCGGTTTACTGGAGAGGTCCTCAAGCTATCTGAGGATGGAGTAAATCTGATGATTGAAAACGAATGGATGGAGCAGCCGCCATTGGCAGCAAATCGCAGGGACTTGGCGAAGGATTGATAAAAAAGAGGTGCCATTGCCCGGAACAGGGGGGCAGGCACCTTTTTTGAGCTGCAGGATCATCCCCTCATAAACCCGCCTTCCGAATGGATAATCTGGCCGGTGATCCATTCAGCATCTTCGCTTGCCAGGAAGGCAGCAAGACGTGCAGTATCATCCGGTGTGCCAATCCGGCCCATTGGAAATTTAGGCAGGAGGTGATTTCTGATACCGTCTGTCATCCACGTCGAATCGGTTGGACCTGGATTGATAGCATTAACGGTAATCCGAAGCGGTGCAAGCTCCTGTGCTAATGATCTCGTAAAAGCAGAAATGGCGCCTTTGGTCGCTGCATAGGCCAGTTCCCCTGGCATTGGGGCTATATCCTGACCGGATGTCATGTTGATGATGCGGCCAGACGGTGAACCTGAGTCTTTAAACCGGCGGGCAAACTCAGCACACAGAAGAAAGGTGGACCTCATATTGACCGAGTAATGAAGGTCAAGTGTGCTTGCATCTAACGATTTATAATCATTATTAACAGAATGAGCGGCATTGTTAACCAAGATGGACGGAGAGCCCAGTCGGCCTGCAGCTTCTTCATAGATGGCCAATGCCGCATTTGCATCTGTCAGATCCACCTTCAGTGCCTCGCAGCGTACACCAATATCAGCAATATCCTGCTGAAATTGTTCAATCCACTCAGCATCAGAATGCCAGTGTGTAAAAAATATATCTATATCCTGTGAAGCCAGCTTTCGGCAAATTGCTGTACCAATTTCATTTTCACTGCTCGCACCTGTTATCAGTGCGGCCTTTCTTCGAGAATGACTCATTGTTTTTACCTCCCAGTATAGAGAACGATTTGATGCTGGCAAAAGAGATGCAGAGTCACCGAAAATAGCACACCCCTTTTACAATTTCTGCCTGGCCGATGGCATGATATGGTTCCATACCAGATCATTAAAATGTTATGAATATTCAGTTGATTAATTGTATCATAGGGTGAATGGGATGAGAAATCTATACATTAAAGAAGCAAAAAGCCGATAAACTAAGCAAAAAACCCGGTTCCAGTAGGGTTGGAACCGGGTTAAATATGATTAAGAAAGGTACATGACTTCCTCATCATTTATAACTATATTATGGCAATTGTGCAAAGCCTTCCTGAATGAACCAGGGGTCTTTCCTGCAGGATAAACACATACAGACAAGATACCTTTTTCGTTGACACTCTTATCGACTATCTGTTCATACTCTGCTAATTTTTCGTAAATCTCCTTGTCTTCTCTCCATTCTACGAGTCCCCAAGTACTAATAGAAGTCTTTTTCTCCAAATGCGGTTCAAGTGTTTTTAAAAATTCACTGACCACAATATGAGGATGGAAATTACCTTGGGCATAATAGAAATCGTAATTATTCATGACTAGCAAGTTGGATAATTGATCTGTGCTAAATTCTTTATGGAGCCTTTCCTGAATCAGGCGAAGATTTCGATCATTTTCAAGAAGAAAGATGAAATCGCCATTCCTGATGCCCGCCGAGATAAAAGAAACGGCATTATTGATATAATTTTCTTCCTGGTTATAAAGATAGCAGATATGTCCGCCATTATTCTTCTTATACTCGTGATACAAATCCACAATTAAACTGTCCATGCATATCTCCTCATCTATAGATGTTTATAACATTGGTAAAAATGAGCAACCCCATACACAGCTAAACAATATCACAGATTATATAATATCTTTTTCACTAAATCCAATTATACAAAACGATTCCTACCTGACAGCATTCCAAACACCATCACTATAGCGGAAATGCCGATCAGTGTAATCAGCGGCATTGTCCATGAATGTGTCAGGTCAAATAAGTAGCCGATGAAAAGTGGTCCGATGGAGGCAAGGATATAGCCGGTAGATTGGGCCATGCCTGATAACTCAGCAGCCTGCCTGCCATTCCGGGCCCGGAGTCCTATGTAGCTGAGGGCGAGCGGAAAGCTGCCGCCAAGTGCGACTCCGATCAGGATGATGCTGATGATTAAGAGAGGGTAGGTGGAACCAATCAGCAGCCCGCAGTAGCCGGCTACTGCACAAAGGCTGAGTGCGAAGGCAATCCAGACCTGTGATTGATATCTGCCTGCAAGGACAGGGATGAAAAAGCTTGCCGGCAGTCCTACCAGCTGGGTAAAAGACAGCAGCCACCCTGCCGTTGTGATGCTGATCCCGTGGCTTTGCAGAATTTCCGGCAGCCAGGAGATCGTAATATAAAACAAGGATGACTGAAAACCCATGAAAAGCGCAAGCTGCCAGGCTAGAGGCGTTTTCCACATTTGCCCGGAAGCTGTCCCGGGATTTGGCATGACGGTGCCAGGATTGCTTTGGTGAGATCTGAAAAGGAAAAGCCATACAGTGAATGCAGCAATCACCGGAATGGCCCATACCGCCTGGGCGCCCTGCCAGCCAAGATTCGCATCGACTGCCAGGGGGACGCTTACTCCGGATGCAAGCGAAGCAATTAAACCCATAGAAGTGGAATACACACTTGTCATCAATCCGAACTTATTCGGAAATTTATCCTTCACTACTGCCGGCAGAAGGACATTGCCGATAGCGATGCCTAATCCGGCCAGAAAGGTCCCGGCAAAAAGAAAAAAGGCCATTGGAATCGAGCGGATAGCAATGCCGGTGAAAAGGGAAAGCAGGCCGATCAGCAGTGTCCGCTCATTAGTCAGGCGCAAAGCGATTTTTGGCACCAGGGGAGACATGAACGCAAATACCAGGAGCGGCAGGCTCATCAGAAGACCTGCACTCCAGTGCGCCAGGCCGACATCATCCTGGATGATTCCCACCAGAGGCCCTAATGATGTGATGGCTGGCCGAAGGTTAAAAGCAACCAGGATGATACCCGCAATAAATAAATACTGCTTGGCTGGATCCATTTTGGCTCTAGGATTCAGCTTATCCATAAAACATTCCTTCTCTCATACCCATTTTTCTCAAGTATAGCATAGCAGGAAGGGGATTAACCGGGTGAGAAGGAGGATTGTTCCAAATTTCTGACAATGTTTCACGTGGAACAAATTTTTTTCGGATTTTCAAAATGCAGGGGAAGCGGGGAAAGTAAGGTTTGTTATATTAATTGGAATTTAAGATTTAAACGCTGGTATTGTGAAGACCTTATAAGGGGAATGGGTGCAATTGCTTGTAATAATAATGCTTGCTCCAGCCCGCGGTAGCAATCCGCTATTTTTTCTGCCCCGCACCAGCCGACTAAGCCATCCATCATAGTATGTGCCATTCTCCCCACCATTACCCCTCCGCACTGGAAGGAAATAACCTGCTGAACACCGTCAAAAAAGGCCATCCTAAAACAGATATTAAAGATGAATATTGGACCGAAGTCATTTACAATAGAGTGGGATTAGCAATAAGATATAACATCAAAAACAAATAGCGAAAAGAAGAGGAATGAGGCAACGATGTCAGTCAAGACAAACGGTTTTCGAATAGAGAAGGACTTTCTGGGGTCAAAAGAGGTCCCTGCACATGCGTACTACGGGATTCAAACACTGCGTGCGGTAGAAAATTTCCCGATTACCGGCTACCGGATCCATCCTGAGCTGATCAAAGCGATGGCGATGGTAAAGAAGGCAGCTGCAATGGCGAATGTGGAGGTCAAGGCTCTTTACTCAGGCATTGGAGACGCGGTTGTCCAGGCGGCAGATGAAATGCTTGCCGGCAACTGGCATGATCAAGTAATAGTCGATCCGATCCAGGGGGGAGCAGGGACTTCTTTTAATATGAACATGAATGAAGTGCTGGCAAACCGGGCGCTTGAAATCATGGGCAGGGAAAAAGGGGACTATCCATACTGCAGCCCGAACACTCATGTGAATATGTCACAGTCTACGAATGATTCCTTTCCTACAGCGATGCACATATCCATTCTCAAGGTGCTCGAGCAGCTGATTGCTTCTATGGAGCACATGCATAAGGCATTTATGAATAAAGCTGATCAGTTTAACCATGTCATCAAGATGGGCCGGACACATCTGCAGGATGCTGTGCCAATCAGGCTTGGGCAGGAGTTTGAAGCCTACAGCCGCGTGATTGAACGCGATATTAAGCGCATCAAGCAATCAAGGCAGCATCTGTATGAATTGAATATGGGAGCAACGGCTGTCGGCACAGGCTTGAACGCACAGCCCCGTTACATTGAATTAGTGGTTGAGTATCTGGCAGATATCAGCGGCCTTCCGTTTAAAGGGGCGGAGCATCTGGTTGATGCTACTCAGAATACAGATTCATATACAGAGGTCTCCAGCGCGCTGAAAATCTGTATGATCAATATGTCTAAAATTGCAAACGACCTGCGTCTGATGGCTTCAGGTCCCAGGGCAGGACTCGGGGAAATCTCCCTGCCGGCGAGGCAGCCGGGATCTTCCATCATGCCAGGCAAGGTTAACCCGGTTATGCCGGAGCTGATCAACCAGACTGCCTTCCAGGTAATCGGCAACGACCAAACCATTTCACTGGCCTCTGAAGCCGGGCAGCTGGAGCTGAATGTCATGGAGCCAGTGCTGATCTTCAACCTGCTGCAGTCGATCACCATTATGACGAATGCTTTCAAGTCGTTTACCGACCACTGTGTCAAAGGGATTGAAGCAAATGAGGACCGGATGAAGCAATATGTAGAAAAAAGCGTTGGCATTATCACAGCCGTCAATCCTCATATTGGCTATGAAGTGGCGGCCCGGATTGCCAGGGAAGCCATCCTGAACGGCGCCCCTGTCAGGGAACTCTGCCTGCAGTATGATGTCCTGACAGAAGAAGAACTGGACCTGATCCTGGATCCGTACGAAATGACACATCCAGGCATCGCCGGTGCTGCACTATTAGATAGAGACTAAACGATCAGGGAGAGATGAAAATGGAAATCGGAATCAGCACATTTGTGGAAACGACCCCTGACGTTAAAACAGGAGAAACTGCAAGCCATGCACAGCGGCTGCGCGAGGTTGTTGAAGAAATTATCCTGGCTGATAAAGTTGGGCTGGACGTTTTCGGTGTCGGCGAGCACCACAGGAAGGACTATGCTGCTTCTTCACCTGCAGTCGTCCTGGCTGCTGCCGCGCCGCAGACCAAAAAAATCCGCCTGACAAGTGCGGTCACCGTCCTGTCATCGGCCGATCCAGTCCGGGTCTTCCAGGACTTTGCCACACTCGACGGCATCTCGAACGGCCGGGCTGAGATCATGGCGGGTCGAGGGTCGTTCATTGAATCGTTCCCGCTCTTCGGTTATGATCTCCAGGACTATAATGAGCTTTTCGATGAGAAGCTGGGCCTGCTCCTGGCACTGCAGAAATCTGAAAAAGTGACTTGGGCTGGAAATCACCGTCCGGCAATTGAAAATCTCGGTGTGTATCCGCGCCCGGTCCAGGATCCATTGCCGATCTGGATCGGGAGCGGAGGGAGCAGTGATTCTGTCATCCGCGCCGGACTTCTGGGACTGCCGCTTGTCCTCGCAATCATCGGCGGCCGTCCGGTGCAGTTCGCCCCGCTCGTACAGCTGTACTACAGGGCTGCAGCACAAGCCGGCCATGACATTTCCAAGCTCCAGGTAGCCTCCCATTCTCACGGATTTGTGGCAGAAAGCAATGAAGAGGCAGCGGACAAATTCTTCCCGCCGACCCAGCAGGCCATGAACGTCCTTGGCAGAGAACGGGGCTGGGGCCATTATGACCGCGGAGCCTTTGATGCGGCACGCAGCTTTGAAGGCGCCCTGTATGTAGGAGATCCGGAAACTGTTGCTAAAAAAATCATCGATCTTCGAAAGAACGTCGGCATTACCCGCTTCATGCACCATGTGCCAGTCGGAAGCATGCCGCATGAGGATGTCATGAAAAGCATTGAATTGCTCGGCAGGGAAGTTGCGCCGATTGTGCGTGAGGAAATTGCCAAGTGGGAAGCAGAACAGAAATAAAAGGACAGAGGGGCATTTTTTGTCCCTCTGTTTCATTCTTTAAGCCGTTTTAAGTATTAAATTTTCTTTTTTAGCCATTGCAATAAAGCTATCTGACGTATACGCTATTTTTTTCGATTACGAATAGAATTCATAAGCCAATTTATAATTCCGGTTAAAATAGTTCCAATAAAAATACAAACTCCAATAAATCCATATCCCATACCGCTCCAGCCGCCGATAAACAGACTGATAATGATAATGGCTATGCTGATTATCATTAAAGCTGAAAAGCCTGCTTTAAGGTACTTGTCTTTCTGTACAGAACCTTTTAAAATTTTGGATGCAGCTGCAAATAAAATGCTGATTCCTAATAATATAAAGATAAAAACTCTAAAGCCTGCCATACCTTCCCCTCCGGAACTAACATATTTTACATTCGGTTGTACTATTATAGTAATTTTCATCAAAAAAGCCACAAAGTTCACAAAACAGCCTTATAAGGAAGGAAAGCCTATTTAGTATGAAGGAAATGATCATTGATTTATTTGAGTCATATACGCATATAGCTTTGGTGCTAAGCCTTATAATCAACATTATCATCAGCCTGCTTGGGGTTGTACCCAGTGTTTTTCTGACTGCCGCGAATCTGGCGGTATTTGGTTTATGGGGAGGAATCGCTGTATCTTTTGCAGGTGAGGCCGCTGGGGCAGCCGTTGCCTTCATCCTCTACAGAAAAGGATTTCGAAGGTTAAAGGACATGCGCGGCCTGTCCCATCCCAAAGTACAGAAACTGTTGGAAGCCGACGGCAAGGAAGCATTCTCCCTGATTCTTGCTCTTAGAATTCTTCCTTTTGTCCCTTCAGGCCTTGTCACTTTCATTGCTTCAATTGGAAAAACCGCTTTTCTCACGTTCTTCCTTGCCAGCACCCTTGGAAAAATACCGGCCATCCTGATTGAAGGTTTTTCGGTATACCAGATTATCAATATGGAATGGGAGTGGAGAATAGCCGCAATCGTGATTACCGCCATTCTGCTCATTTATGTTTCAAGGAAGTTTCGTACCCGGTAAAAACAAGACAAGCCATCTGAGCGCTTGTCTTGTTTTTTTGTCCGGAGAATAGAAAAAGGAAATAGGCCTGCTGCATTGAATATGAATATATAAAAGCACAGATTAGGAGTGATCACATTGGCCATTAACAGCCTAAAAATATACCCGGATTGCCCTATTGTAAAAAGAACAATAGAAGCGGGCGGCATGACGAAACAACAGCTTCTCCAGAGATTGCAGCAAGCCTCTATCCTGATGAACGAATATGGAGAAAGATTGTTTTCTGATGATCTGTTCCCGGCTTCTGCTGAAACATACATGATTGAAACCGTTGAACTGACAGTGGCTGGGCTTGGTTTTCAGCAGGGAGCTCCTCTGGACCGGATTTTTCAAAGAGCGGGTGAACTGGGGCTGGGTTTGTGTCCGCTGGAGCTGGGTCCTTACATGAGGCTGCAGTATCAGGATCAGCCTGAAGGGTTATCCGCAGAATTATCACAGCGTCATCAGGCACCTACCGGCTCCATCACCATTGCTTCAGCCTTACTGACAGATGACCATGATTTCCCGAAGGGCTTTTATCTAAGAAGCATGGACGGCGCCATATGGCTGCGCGGTTATATTGCGGATTACCTGCATATTTGGGATCCCCATGATCATTTTATTTTTGCAGCATCATTTTCAGGAGAAAAGAAATGAAAATGATCCCGTATCACCCGCGCTATGCCTCAGAGACCGTGAAAATGTGGAGGGACAGCAAGGAGAAGGCGATTGGGCAGAAAGAAATCCACAGCTTTGAGGAACATATATATTTTTTAAATAACATTCTAGCACGCCAGTGTGAGATCGATCTGGCATTGTCGGGTGAAAAAGTAGTCGGCATCGTCGCCTATAATAAAACCGAAATCAGCCAGCTTTATATCCATACTGACTATCAGGGTATAGGGATAGGAACAGAAATGCTCAGCAGGGCAAAAGAACAATCAGATGGCCGGCTAACCCTATACACCTTTGAGGTAAATGAGAATGCTCAGCGCTTCTATCAGAAGCATGGATTCAACATTATCGGCCGTGGCTTCGAGAACGAAGAAAATTTGCCGGATATTCTTTATGAATGGGAAAAGGAATCAGGCAGGTGAAATGGATGAAAAACAGGCATTGCCGCTGGCGGTGCTTATTTTTTATTTATATCGGCGTGGTTTTTGTTGTAAATGCAACATAAATAAGTTAGATTTAATTCATGTCAGTACATTAAATATGGCTTAAGGAGCAACTAATGACGGAAATTCTTCGAGAAATAGGCATGATTGCAAGAGCCCTGGATTCAATCAGCAATATTGAATTCAAAGAGCATGGCCTTACCAAAGGGCAGTATTTGTATGTAGTGCGGATCTGTGAGAATCCCGGGATTATCCAGGAAAAGCTGGCCGAGATGATTAAAGTCGACCGGACTACAGCCGCCCGTGCCATTAAAAAACTTGAAATGAATGGCTTTATTGAAAAAAGGGACGATTCTGAAAATAAGAAAATTAAGAGGCTTAATCCAACTGAGAAGGGCAGCAGTGTGTACCCTTTCATCAAGAGTGAAAATGATTATTCCAACAAGGTTGCATTAGAAGGATTCACTGAAGGAGAAGCAGAAGCCATGTTCCATTTTCTCCAGAGAGTCAGAAAGAATGTTGAAAAAGACTGGGAATCTGTGAAAAAAGGAAACAAGAGAATCTATTGACCAATGAAGGAGCGGTTAAAAAATGTCGATGTATTTGAAAAGATGTACCCTGGAAGATTTACACCAGCTGCAGCAGATCAGCATTGAAACTTTCAATGATACCTTTAAAGATCAGAATTCACCAGAAAATATGAATGCTTATCTGGAGAAGGCATATAACTTAGAGCAGCTGATAAAAGAGTTATCCCATAAGTCTTCACAGTTCTTTTTTGTTTTTTTCAATGAAGAGATCGCAGGATACTTGAAGGTCAATGTGAAGGATGCCCAGTCGGAGGAAATGGGCGAGGAAGCGCTTGAAATAGAGCGGATTTATATCAAGAAGTCATTCCAGAAGCATGGGCTTGGCAAATATCTGCTGAACAAAGCGATCGGAATGGCAGAGGAGCAGGGAAAAAAGAAAGTCTGGCTGGGTGTGTGGGAACAGAATGAAAATGCGATTGCTTTTTATCAAAAGATGGGGTTTGTCCAAACAGGAGCCCATTCATTCTATATGGGCGATGAAGAACAAACAGATCTGATCATGGTTAAGGTGCTTCTATAACAATTGGGGTGATATTAGTATGTATGTTCCAAAGCATTTCAGGGTTAATGATGAAAATGAGATTTGTCGTTTTATCGAGAATTACAGCTTTGCGACGCTCATTTCCCAGCACAACGGGGAACCATATGCGACTCACCTTCCCCTGACATTGAAGAAGTCCGAGCATGCTTTATATGGACATTTTGCCCGTCCGAACAATCAGTGGAATACCGCCGGGGGCCAGCAGGTCCTTGCCATTTTTCAAGGCCCTCACAGTTATATTTCACCCTCCTGGTATGAAACGAAAATGGCTGTCCCGACCTGGAACTATGTCTCTGTACATGTATACGGAAAACTGGAGATAATTGAAGATGAATCAGAGATATTCAATACCCTGAATGACTTGACCGTCAAATATGAAAGTCCGGAAAGCCCATATCAATTGGAGCACATAGATCAAGATTTCATAAAGGGGATGAGCAGAGGGATTGTTGCTCTTAAAATAAAGATCGCCAGAATTGAAGCAAAGGCTAAATTGAGCCAAAATCATCCCGTGGAGCGGCAGGGATTAATCATTAAACATTTGGAGCAAACCGGTCAGCATGACGGTCTGCAAATTGCATCTCTTATGAAGAAGAATCTGCAAAAATAGCATTCTCAAATCATGCTGGTTGAAGAGCTGCCTGTTAGTTGTTAAATGATTCTTGGTAATCATTCAGAAACACGAGGGGAATGGGTTTTATGAAAGAAATAATGGCAGAGATAAAGGGCTGCAAACTATATGCCAAATTGATGGGCGGAAACTGCGGGAATCCAACAATCATTATGGACGCAGGCTATGGCGACTATTCAAAGGCCTGGGATCCGGTACTTGAAGAACTCTCAATGCTATCGAGAGTCTTCACCTATGACCGGGCAGGGCTCGGAAAAAGCGAAAGAAGTAACAGCCCGAGAACTAGCCGCGAGATGGTAAAAGAATTAAAACAGCTGCTCACTGTAGCCGCGATTGCCCCGCCCTACCTATTAGTGGGCCACTCATTTGGCGGCGGGAACATGCGGATGTATGCTACGGAATTTCCTGATGAGGTGTGCGGGCTGGTCCTGGTTGACTCAACTCCTGAAGAGTACAGGGAAAGATTCCTACCGTCAATGCCGGAGGATTTTCAGGAAGCCTACAATAAGCAATTCGTCAGGGAAGGCAATTATGATGAGTTTATGGAGAGCCTCCAGCAGCTGAAAGATACGAGGCGCCGGTTAAACGTGCCGCTAATTGTCCTATCAGCCGGGAAGAAGGCTCACTATTCTGCTGAATCACAGGCATTGTGGAACGATATGCAGCGGGAACTGCTGGAGATCTCCTCACAGGGTGAGATGGTAATCGCTGAAAACAGTGCTCATTATATACAGCGGGATGAACCTGAAGTGATTGTGAATGCAGTAAGGAAGCTCATTGATCTGCAATGCTGCGGATAAATACCTTTTGGATGGACATTTATTCTATATGGATGAATGTCCTTTTTATTTTGCGGGCAGAAATATCTGGATAAAAGAGGGGATTGAGTTCTAGTATAGAACTGTTTATATAGCATAAGGAGAGGGTGGATGAACCTAATCAAAAAGCTGGTTTGTGAATCTATTTTCCATTCCTGTTTACTTTTTCTCCTTAACAATGGCAGCATTCTAATCAGACTCCGGTAAGAAGTCAGTTTTAACAGATATCCTGAAGTTCGCTCCATTTTTAATTATAAACCTTATAGCGATGCTGTTCAGTTTAAGAAAGAAAGATATTGATCTGCCCTTAGTTTGGAGAATACTCTTTTTGCCGATTGTGTTGTTTGTAATGCCAGCTATTTCGGCTGCTGTGATCTTTGTGGCTGCGACTGTGTTTTTCTAACCAAGTTTAATGCCTGAAACAAATTAGATTCTTACATATTTTTAATTAGGAAAAGGAGAACTGCAACTATGTCTATTTACCATAAAACCATTGGAGAAGGGGTCCCAATCGTTATGCTGCACGGCTGGACACTTGACCACAGAGTGATGCAGCATGCAATGGAGCCGCTGTTCGAGAAGCAGGACGGCTGGAAAAGAATTTATATTGATTTGCCTGGCATGGGCCAGTCTGAGCCGCTGCCTTCGATCCGAAACTCGGATGACATGCTGGAAGCCGTGCTGCAGCTTTTAGATGAGATCATTCCTGAAGAAACGTTTGCCGTCTGCGGCTATTCGTATGGGGGCTATCTGGCGAGAGGGGTCGCTTATTCAAGGCCGGGTAGGGTCCGGGGTCTAATGCTGCTGGCGCCGGTGGCCATAGCTGAGTCTGCCGGCAGGACATTGCCCCAGCATGCGGTTTTAAAAAAGGACAGCAGCTTGATTTCGAGTCTATCCCCAGAGGACGCTGAAGAGTTCTGTTCCGTTGGAGTTGTGCAGGGTGAGGAAGAATGGGAAAGATTCCAGAAAGAAGTTCTGCTTCCTTCCAGACTGGCCAATGCAGAGTTTCTAGAGAGAATCCAAAATAACGGATACGGCTTTAGCTTTGATATAACAACAAGACTTGACCATCCGGCGCTGATCATCACAGGAAGGCAGGATCATATTACCGGCTACCGTGATACCTGGGAGCTGATAGAGGACTATCCGCGGGCCACTTTTGCAGTTCTTGATATGGCGGGTCACAATCTGCAGATTGAGCAGGCAGATGTGTTTAATGCTCTGGTTGAGGAATGGCTGAATAGGCTTGAGGAGAAGAGCTGAGGATAGCACAGGAGCAGGTTTCTTGAGCCCAAACGGACCGAGGGAACTGCCCCGTGGCTCGTATGCTCGAACCAAACGGAAGGGACATACGGTGTGATAAAGGAAATTGAAAGGGCAATATTGCGTCTTTAAGTAATCAGGAAGAACACAGGGCAGCTGCCCTTTCAAAATTGAGCCAAGGGATCTGTCCCTGTGGCTCTTTTTTCGTGATTTCCATCAGCAAGAAGGAAACCCGTTACCCGGCAGCGAAACAAGTCATATGCATATTTTGGAAAAACAGCAAAGGAAGCTGATCTTAATGAAATTGATAAGACCCGCAAAGATACATAAAGAACAAATGTTGGCATACCGAAAAGCATTTCTGGACTCGGGAGAACTTCTTTATGGAGGCTCTTCCCTGCAAAACTATGAACATTATGAGAAATGGCTCGAAAAAGTCATCAGCCAGGAAGAAGGGCAGCTGCCGCCAAACCGGGTTCCTGCGACACAATTCCTGAGCATGGTTGATGATAAAGTAGTCGGCCTGGTTAATATACGCCACCGGCTGACACCAGAACTGCTGGTGGAGAGCGGGCATATCGGCTACAGCATCCATCCGGCTGAACGCCGCAAAGGATATGCCGCTGAACAGCTGAAGATGAGCCTGGTCGAAGCAAAGAAACTGGGTTTGGAAAAAGTGCTGGTCACATGTGATAAAGCAAATATAGCTTCAGCCAGGACCATTCAGAAAGTTGGCGGGGTATTGGAGAATGAGGTCATTTCGCCAGACAGCGGTGAGGCGGTTCAGAGGTATTGGATACAGCTTTGACTTTTGTACCCGTCA
Organism: Bacillus sp. MMSF_3328; assembly: GCF_030733525.1. NCBI lineage: Bacteria > Bacillati > Bacillota > Bacilli > Caryophanales > Bacillaceae > Bacillus > Bacillus sp. MMSF_3328. The sequence goes on from NZ_JASHIV010000007.1 coordinate 173,067, forward strand.
TTTTCTGCACTTAGAATGCCGGACTTAAGTTTTCTTTTTTATCTATATTTAGCAGGGAAGGAGGTAAGAGATGGATTGGCTAGAGCGATTGAATAGAGCAATGGATTATATTGAGGAGAATTTAGCGGGTGAAATAGATGGAAAAGAAATAGCGAGAAGAGCATGCTGTTCGGGTTACCATTTTCCAAGGATGTTCTCTTCCATGACCGGATTATCTTTATCAGACTATATCAGGCGGAGGCGCTTATCACAGGCGGCATTCGAGCTTCAAAACAACGCTGAAGTCCGGGTGATTGATCTGGCGTTTCAATATGGCTATGATTCCCCGGATGCCTTCAGCCGTGCTTTTAAAAACCTTCATGGAATTACTCCATCAGCGGCCAGGAATAAGGGAATCAAGCTAAAAGCCATCCCGAGGATTTCTTTTCAAATTTCGATTAAAGGAGACGAGGAAATGGATTACCGGATCGAAGTACTGGAAACTGATGTTGAAATAGCGGGAGTCAGGCGGAAGGTGGTTACGGAGGACGCTTTTAAAACAATACCGGGGCTGTGGAAAGAAGCAACTGAAACGGGCCTGCTGCAGCATTTTATCAATCTATCCTGGGAAAATCCCCCATGCAAGCTGGAAGGGATACTGGGTCTAGTCGGAAAGCAGGCTGCCATTACCGATGAAGAGTTCGATTATTTCATGGGCTGCCGTTATACGGGTGAATCTGCAAGCGAAATGGAGAAAATCGTGATTCCCGCAAGTACCTGGGCGGTATTCCCTGATATTCCTGATGCGTGGAAGCGCCTGTACACCGAATGGCTGCCTGCCTCAGGTTACGAACTGGCAGATTTGCCGTGCGTTGAGAACTACCTGGCGCCTAACAGGGTTCCAAACAGCGAGTTGTGGGTGCCGGTCATAGCTAAATAGCGGGAAGGAGTGACAGGTTTTTTGTGACAAGCTGTATGAGAGACCTGTTCCTTTGTTTTTGAAAATCTACCAAGGGGATGTTTCCTATCAAGCCAACTCTGTTAATCTTTGGAACGGACCATTTTGCAGGCATAGATAATGGAGATATGTATATGACAGACAAAATGGATATTTTATCAGGCACAAGGCAAGCAGAAATCCAGGAGGTTATCACTTGTTTAAAGAATTTTAACCCGACAAAGGTAGCCTTGGAAGTTCTGCAGGAAAAGGAAGAAGCTTTGAATAATGAATATGCTTCTTATTTGAGTGGAGGCTATGAATTAACCGTTAATGAAATCGATCAAGTCGGATTCCGGCTGGCAAAGGAATGCGGTTTGGGACATGTACATGCAGTCGATTGGAATCAGGATGAGGAGGGTGTGCCGGACCTCGGGGCTCTAAGTGAATGGGAAGATACGGAAGAGTATAGGGCGTTTACAGAGATAGGGCAGAAAATCACTTCTGAAGCAAATACATTTTTGCAGAATCATTCTATAAAGGACTATCTGCTTTGGCATAATGAACCGCGGAATATTGCCAGGGGACAGGAACTTTACATGAAAATGTCCCTGACAGGCAGCAATAGCAACCCGGCGGGCGCCATTTGGACAGCGAAGTATTGGTATTATCGCAATCTGTTGATTTTTAGAAATCTGGTAAACTTATTGGATTCCAATGAAGAACGGATTTTTGTTTTATATGGTGCGGCCCATCTCCATCTGCTATTGCAGTTTGCGAGGGAGAGCGGGTTATTTGATGTTGAGGCAGCCGGGGATTATTTGGGGTAGGGATTAACTTTTGATCTAGTGTGGGGCCGGGGGGTCTGTCCCCATGGCTCATATCACCAAAAAATTGAAACTAAATCGGTGTCTCTTCCGTATACAAATATTAACAGGAGGGATACCATGGAAGTTAAAGTGGCAGAGAAGAATGGGAGCCTGGAGATAAACTGGCTATTAAATAAGACTGAAATACCGTTATCGGCTATTACAGAAGTATCGAATGATGATACCTATGGCGGGCAGGAAAAGGAAGCCATAAGGATTGGGTTTCCATCCGGCAATACAGACAGAGTGGTCATTAAAACAGAGAAAGAAACTTATATACTTTTTACGAGTATTGGCGGCATAAAAGAAAAGATCTTAACTTTGATGAATAAGTCTGTGCGTTGATCTTAAGGAGGATTAGCGCTTTTTTTGTTGAAGTTCTTTGGTAAGCGGGCAGGCACTCATATGTGCATTCACAGCTGAAATTGAAGGGGGCATGGGCCAGGGGGTCTGTCCCTATGGCTCACAATATGAAAAGGAGGCTGAAATGTGGATTTACTATTCTGGGTTCTTCTCGGCTTTTTCATAGGCGGATTTGCGGTTCTCGTTTCCATGAAAAAGAATATGGAACGCAGGGTCGCTGCGCTAAAAAGAGACGGGGAAAGCAGCGGTATTTCATCCCGTCCTGTAGTCTGGTGGATCTTCGCGACGACAGTCTGGGGAATTGTGAGCATGGGGCTGGTTGTGTGGTGGTTTTCGGTTAGCTGACATAAGTTTTACCGATAAAAGTGAGGAGATCAATGATGGATAACTGTATTTTTTGCAGGCTGGAGCTTGAGCCGGATCAGAATGTTGTCATGAGCAATGAACATTGTCTTTTTTTACAGCTGGGGCAGAGTCAAATAAGGGGAAGCCAGCTGGAAGGCGCAGGGTTAATTGTTCCAATTCAGCACAGGGAAACTGCGTTTGATTTAACACACGAGGAGTGGGCGGCCACCTACAGTCTCCTTCAGGATGTGAAAAAGTACTTGGATGAAAAGCATGAGCCTCGAGGTTATAATTTAGGCTGGAACTGCGGCGAGGCTGGCGGACAGCATATTTTCCATGCACACTTTCATGTGATCCCGAGATATGAGGACGAACCTCTTGCGGGTAAAGGAATCCGGTATATGTTTAAAGGGAAAGAAAATCAGAGGGGGCTTAAACCTTCCCCTTTGGCCACTTGAAAGAGAGAGCTGATGGAAAATAACGTGTTTTCATGAAGCAGGATACCTCTATGTTTATTTCAGTCAGCACCAAGTAAGGAATTGGGAAATGTTCTCCAGATAGGGTGATTCCAATAGAAAAATTAATATTGGATAAGCGGCATGATTATAGTTCAAATTTAAACTTTGCCGGCGGCCAGATAGCTCAGGATGGAACACTGCTGCTGATTGAAACCGGCCAACAGGAACTCGATTTTTTTGAGCGGCCTGTGCCGAAATGCAGCTGGACCATCACGTTGAATAGAGATAACAGTATAGAGACTGTGGAATTAAAGAACATTCCTCTAATGCCGACTCACGCTGATCTGTTTTCCGATGGGACATTGCTTATAGTACAAAGCCGCTGTTTAAAGGATGGCACATACGTTGAACGGAACGCCAGGAGATATAACCAAAATGGGCAGTTAATCGAGGCATTCACGCTCGGTGATGGAATCAATGATGTGCAGATTGATGACTCAGATACCATTTGGGTCAGTTACTTTGATGAAGGCATCTTTGGGAATTTTGGATGGGATGAGCCCATGGGAAGTGCCGGTGTTGTGGCTTGCACAATGAATGGCAAGCGGCTGTGGGGAGCCGGTGATTATGGCATCATTGACTGCTACGCTTTGAATGTGGCTGGATCTAAGGAAGTCTACTTTTACTATTATGATGATTTTGATCTCGTTCATCTGGATGAGATGAGAGAAGCCGGGCGCTATCGTGTGAACGGCCGTTACCCTCTGATGGGGCAATTTTTGTTGGATAAAGAGGGCATGATTGGTCAAATCGATATGTCAACGCTCATGCGCTACCGGAAAAATCAACACAGCTATACAGCAAAACATAAGCTGCAGTTAATTGATGAAGATGGCAAACGCATCATTGGGCCGGTGTTCATGCGGGGCTCACATCTGTATGCATACGGCAAGGATGGAATATATATAAAGTCATAGGACAGGTTCCATGCCAAACGGGCCAGCGGACCTGTCCCCTTGGCTCATTGGGAGGACTTTCAAATGTATAATAAAAACCACGATCCTAAAGGAAATATTAAGGCAGAGATCCTGCTATCGGGGCAATCTCTATCTTTTAAATTGGATGTAAACGAAACAAAGGTGCTGCTCGACAATATGGAAAAAGCATCGCATGATTTTAAAAAAATGGACTCTATTAAGCTGTATCATCCTGACGGCAGGTTGAAATCAGTGATCAACCCATTGCAGATATCGAGGATTTGGTTTACATGAAAGAAAAGGGACAGGTTTCTTGGCCCGAGCGGACGGAAAACCTGTCTCTCTGTATTAGTGTGGAAGCATAATAGTCTTGAGATACCTGCTGCTTATGGTTAAAGGCTGTATTCTCATTAGTGGTTAAGCCTGTCCTTAAATGTTTCCATACAGCATTCGATGTTTATGAGCAGCGTAATAATCTTGAGAGTGAACTCAAAGTTATCTCTCTGGAAGGATATTAGTGTCAGGCAGAACCGGATCTGCCATTAATATCTTCTATAGAAATGCCTTATTCAAGTCCTTTCTTAATGATTTGGGAACGGTTTTCCATTTGCGGGGGTTCCTCGAACCAGCCATTTTTAATCTTAATATTAATCCCTTCCTGCGCGTAGAAATAGACATCTTTTGCGAGCAAAAGTGTTTTCATCGCCAAATCGTTTCTTAAACTGAAAAATCCCCCTGTGCCTGACCCAATTAGTCCAAACCCATTAAGAATATATATACAGTGCATCATCAGCTTGTCAGAAAAGGGAGGAACTGTTGATGTAGTTACCGTTGCCCCGGAAGTCGCGGAGAGATGGACATCCCCATCCAGAAGTAATTCCTCCATAACTTTGACCTGTTTCTTGGCAAGATCCTTCCCTTTTAAAAAATATTGCCTGGCTTCCTTGTTTTGAGCGCACTGAGCAAAGCCTGTAATTAACTGCATTCCAATATTATTAACTTCAAGATTATGATGAAGGATCCCAACCTCCAGGGCTGTTAGAGGCCTTTTTTCACCAATTAGTTTAAACCCCTCCATGTACTTTTTACTTTTAATAAATTCCGTCTTCTTCTGCATAGTCACTTTAGGAGGGAGAGATAGAATTCCATTTTCAAGTAAATAGCGGGTTGAAAGTTTATAGATTTTTTGAGTGACAGTTGTGAGTCCCTCATAAATAGCCATTACCTTTTTGTTGTAGGTCATATTCATGCCAAGGGTGTACAGCCCCATGCTAACTTCCTTTAATACACGGACAAACATGATATCAAATCCGTTATCATATAACTTGGGGGCCTCCAGGTTTACATCCTCTGATGTGAAACCCACAGGTTTAACCATTCCCTGTTCAGAAAATAGATTTTCCATCTCAGCTACATAAAAATTAAGCTCCTGCCATAATCCGCCCAAAATATTTCTTGCTTGCGGGTCATCTGCCTTTTCGATAAAGTATTCCAGAAACCGCATAATCAAGGTTTTTTCCTGATATGTCTGCCAAAGCGAACCTATTTCGGACACATTTAAAGGATTTGTCAGAACCATGCAGATACCTCCTAATCAAATATCCCTAAGTGCTATGTATGTTGTTTCTAGCGTTTCCAATTAAGGAAAAACCATACTGTATTTTGGGCCGTGGTATCTGTCCCTTTTGCATACTCCTTTTTATAAGAATATTTATCTTTAAAAGCAGGATAATGGAATAAATTGGTGAATATTAGTAAGAATCAATTTAGGACAGATGAAATTAGATTGGATAGGAACAAAGGCTAAATGTTTAAAACTTACTGAATTAGGCTTTAAAGTAAATTTAAGAATTGAGTATCGAAGGGAAAATATAAGAGTGAATGACTACCTGTTCCATGCAGAAAATAGAGATATTTCGGTGCTGACTTTAATAAATGACAGTGAGTATTATGAAGGGTTAGAGAGAATGAGGAACGATGTGAAAATAAATCCGGATATAAACATTGTGAATGATTTTGCGGAGCTGTTTTGTACTGCTGAAAAATTTTAGAAGAACAGAGGGACAGATACATGAGAAACCTGTCCTTCTGTCCTATAGGCAAGCCCGGCGCAGCTGCCTGTCTTCATCACGTGGGGAAAAGATAGCCATGAGCCCCTTATTGCTTACGTTAAGGGCTGCATTCTTATTAAGCGGTTTAAGCGATATCTATACGTATCAATAAAAAACTCCAGCTTAATAATTAAATGAAGGATCCTTTTAATCAAGCTAGTAAGTGTACTCACAATGTATCCCTCCACATTCATGATCGTGCACGGAAAAAGCTGCACTAGCATTAATATCCTCCAGAGCAGATTCCTTTATTCACTTCCATTCTTGATATCACATGCAAATCTACAGGGGGCGTTCATTTGATAGTGGTGCTATGGCAAATATCCTTCCTTCTTTGTGTCGTCACTCTCCTGTTTGGTCTATTTAAGAAATCATGGCTTTCCATGTTCATCAGTTTTATCACATCACTTCCGATAGCTTATTACTTCCTGGGAGCTGAAAATAGCTGGAGGCTGGTTGCTTTAGCTCCTATATTTTCGCTGCTTCTGACCTTTGTTTTTTGGAGGAATAAAGCACCCTGATTTGACTGTGGGAAAGGATCTGCACATTTTTTGCGGAAAGTTATTTAGAGCCGGCTGGCAAGCAAACTCAGAGCTCCGGAAATTTAGGAAAAGGAAACAAAACTGGATGGGGGGAGTATCGTGCTGCGGGCAGTCTGGAAAAACATATTGTATATACTGGAACATAAACTTAATGTCCTGATCGAGTGCTGGAAAGAGGGGCTATTCCTGCAGGGGATTGTCCACGATTGGTCAAAATTTTCCCCGCAGGAGTTTATGCCATATGCAAAGAAGTTCTTCTATAAGGGCCAAAAGGACTCCATTGATGAGTTAAAGTGGAAGTACGCATGGCTCCACCATCAGCACAAGAACAAGCACCACTGGGAACATTGGGTAGTTGACCCGAAAAATAAACAAGCCCTGCCGATGCCCAGAAAATATCTTCTTGAAATGGTTTGTGACTGGCGTTCGTTTTCGAGGAAGTGGGGAAGAAGGGTGAAAGCTTCCACTATGGACTTGAGCGGCAATATAATTTTGCATCCCGATACGAAAAAGGAACTGGAAGATATATTGGAGAAGAAAAAGGCAGAGGATGCTAGATGGAAAAATAGGGACGCGATTTAACTTGGAATAGGCTGCCTGCAAGGCGGCTTTTTTGCTGTTTCGGAATAAATGCAGGAAAAAAATGAGCCAAGGAACCTGACCCCCTGGCCCAAAAAATGGTTGCGTGGTTTTGGAAGTGTGTATATAATGTGTATATAGTATATATACAATAGTTGAAAAAGAGGGAATTCCATGCAAATCATTATCTCCAACAGTTCCAAGGAGCCGATTTATGAACAAATTACTAAACAGATTCAATCCTTGATTTTAGCGGGCGATCTGCAGGAGGGGTCAGCGCTGCCTTCCATACGCCAGCTCGCGAAGGATCTCCAGATCAGTGTAATTACGACGAAACGGGCTTACGAGGAATTGGAGAAGGCGGGTTTTATTTATTCTATTGTTGGCAAAGGGTCTTTTGTTGCCGAACAAAATTTAGAAGTTATTAGGGAAAAGAAGCTGAAGGTCATTGAGGAACAGCTGGGGGCGGTTATAATTAACGGCCGGGAAATTGGTCTCTCATTGGAAGAACTTCAGCAGCTATTGAAGATTTTATATGAGGAGTGACTGTATGGAGAATGTGGTCGAATTGAAAAATGTTGCCAAGGAATTCAAGGGTTTTTCCATTAAAGATATAAATTTTCAAGTGAAGCAGGGCTTTATTACAGGGTTCATCGGAGGGAATGGCGCCGGAAAGTCGACGACCATTAAAATGATGATGAATCTGCTGAAGCCGGATCAGGGCGAGATCAGGATCTTCGGGCTGGACTATAAGACACATGAGAAGGAGATCAAAGAGCGCATCGGGTTCGTTTATGACGGAAATGTATTTTATGAAGGGATGAATTTAAAAGATATAAAACGCATTGTTGGACCAGCGTATAAGCGCTGGGACGATCGTTTGTTTTATCAATATGTAGAGCAGTTCGAGCTGCCTCTTAATAAAGCGATCAAAACCTTTTCAAAAGGGATGCAGATGAAGGCATCACTGGCGATTGCCTTATCGCACCATGCAGAGCTGATTATCATGGATGAACCTACATCAGGACTGGATCCTATTTTCAGGCGGGAAATGCTCGATCTGCTGCAGGAATTGATGCTGGATGACCGGCGCACGATTTTCTTCTCTACACATATCACCACAGATTTGGACCGCATCGCTGATTATATTGCCTTTTTGCAAAATGGGAGACTGGTATTTAATCAGTCTGTCCACGAGGTGGGGGAAAATTATGCGCTCGTAAAAGGCGGGCTGGAACTTTTGGACCGGGATACAGAGAAGGCTTTTGTCCATATTCACCGGGCTCCTACAGGGTTTGAGGCCCTGACTGACAATATTGAACTTGTAAATAATACTTTTGGCCATTCTGTTGTAGTGGAACAGGCGGACCTGGAGGATATTATGTATTACATGAAGGGAAGGAAAAGCTATGTTTAACCTTATCAGGCGCGATGTGATACTGCAGAAAAAACTGATCTTGACCTTTATTCCTTTTATCCTGTTCTTTATTTTGATGGATTCGCATCCTGTGCTGATTTTCAGCGTTGCCAGCATTTTCATTCCTTTTAATGCCTATGCCTATGATGAAAAAGCAGAGGCGAACATTCTGCTGAACAGCCTGCCCTATACGCGTAATGAAATCATTGCTTCACGTTATCTCGGAGCAGTTATCTATATGATTTTAGCCATAGGCGGCACTTGTCTGGCATTGCTTGCATTCAATAAGGCATTTACCATCGAAGATATGGCTATGGGAGGCGGCATCTTCTTAGCATTCGCTGCATTCACATTTCCGCTGTTTTATATATTTAAACCAGGGCATATCACAACAGTCCTGATGATTACATTCGTTCTATTAACAGGGATGGGTCCGTATCTCCTAAACCTGATTGCTGAAGATCTTTCTTTAATCACCGGTTTTATTGCAAGTTTGTCCAACCCGGCGTTGTACACGGGGGCAGCAGTCATTATTTTGGCTCTGTATGGCATTTCCTGGGGAGTCACCACATTCATTTACCAGAGAAAGGCGTTTTAATGCGCCTTTGAGGAGGGCCGGAAATGGATGAAGTATTCAAGAGTCTAAAAAAAGCAGGGATCCATTACATAAAAAATGATCAAGAATTCATCTTAGAAATGTTTGAAGATCAAATAAACAATCCCCATGAAGCAGACACAGCCATAAAGAAACTTATTACTAATCTAACTGCCTTTAAAGAGAGGCGTATCTTGTTCGAATGCCCTAGAACTCTCCTTGATCAATTGATGTTCACAAAAAGGAAAATGGTAATGACTGGAGAAAGAGTCATTTACACCAGGGAATTTACTGAACCTATCAATCAACCTGCAGCCGGTTATGAAGTATGGTCCATTCAGCACGAGGAATCAATCGCTTTCCTGTCAGAGGTAATGGGCAGGAGTTTTAACGATACTAGAAGATTTTTAACGGGCATGCAAACAGAGTTGCCCTCACAGGTAAACAATATGTACACAGTACTGATGATTGCAGATGAACCGGCTGGCGTTGTTTTTCCCCACCTGGAGCCTGATACGGATAGACAAGGGCGCCTCTTTTGGATTGGCATGCACCCGAAATTTTTGGGGAAAGGGCTGGGGCAGAGGCTCCATCTGCTGGGGTTATATAGACTGAGAAATGATTTTAAAGCAGGATCGTATCTTGGTGCGACGAAAATTGATAACACGCCGATGAGAAAAATTATGATAGCGAATGGTTGTACTCAGAACAAAAATACGGTCCTATCATTGGAATATAATTTATAAGTAACAGGAATCTGTCACTTTGTTTCACTAAGAAATACCTCTTCCTCATATAAAAAAGAAAATAAACAGTTTCCTCTCATCGTTAAGAAAGGGGCAGTGCTATGATTACAGTAAATCCTATCGGGATTGCATATAATGAAAGACACGAAATAGAGGACGATTACTGGGGCGAAGTGGTCAGCAGGATCGTGCTGGACGATTCTCTGCCAGAAGACGGGCTCGACGGAATTGAATCCTTCTCCCACTTAGAAATCATTTATCATTTTCATCGGGTGGATCAAAGTAAAATAGTGCCTGGTGCAAGGCATCCCAGAAATGACAGCAGCCTCCCAAAAGTGGGGATCTTTGCTCAGCGCGGCAAAAATAGACCGAATCAACTAGGCCTGACAACTGTGAGGATAGTCAAAAGAGAAGGCAGGGAACTGACCGTCACTGGGCTTGATTGCATCAATGGGACGCCGATTCTTGATATCAAGCCGGTGATGGAGGAATTCCTGCCTAAAGAGCCTATCAGCCAGCCAGATTGGTCCCATGAGATTATGAAGAATTATTGGGACTGAAGTTCAAAGGGAAAAAAGAGAGATCAGCAGTTCCTGCTGATCTCTCTTTCATTCAGTTGGCGCGATTTACTATTAGAACCGGAGAAAGATCTCCATTCCCGCCTCCATAAAAAAGGACGGAGTTCTGATTAAAGCTAGCTGCCGTTGCTGCTTTTAGCCTGAACTGAGTCTTGCCGCTCCGGTTGATTTGAGCCAGTGCGCTGGCCGGGATATCTATATCAATGTAATTAGAAACGGCGGCCGGCTGAAAACTGGCTATATCGGTAAGTGTGGCTGCGGCGGAATAATCGTTTTGTTCGATTGGGGCAGATCCAAAAGTTCCGTTCTTCATGTCGATTTTTACATCAGTGACTGCCCCTGTGATCAATTTTGTATACAGGCGCAATTTTGCTGACCCAATCGCTGTCTGTCCGAGCGTGCTTGTGTCAAAGGATAAGATCCCTCTGAAGGTATCAGTATTGTACATTCCTTTATCGCCAGCCTTGATGTCCCCGGAGCCTTTGCCATCTGCTGTGAAGCGGCCGGCAAACCCGCTTTCCCCTGAGATGGCGCTGAATGTCAGCGAGTCCCCGGGAGGAGCATCTTCTTCGATGATATATACTTCTTCTTTGACAGACTCTCTTTGCCCGGAGCTGTCCTGGCTGAAAAACTTAAGGGTCGTATCGTCGTAAATGTAAATCGGTCCCGTGTAGAGTGTGGATTGTGCTGTAGGATTCGAACCGTCCACTGTGTAGTAAGTGGATGCTTCTTTATTGGTCTGGAGCTCTACATAGACAGGCTGATTATAGGTTCCGCCTTTAGGGCTTGCTGATGTAGCAGGGGCATCGCCGGCATCTCCTCCATCATCACCGCCTGCAAATGAATGGAAAAATTCCCACATCATCCGGCTGGCATCAGGGCCCTGTGGATCCGTATAGCTGCCTTGCACATTTCCCCCTGACCAGGCATGCCCCATGCTTTGGACAGTGACTTTTTTCATCCAGACTCTGCCGTCCCCAGCTTTATAATGGCTGACAGTGTAGCTTTTTCCGCCAGGAACGTTTAAGTTCTCGGTTTGGTCCGGCTGGTCGTCGATCCAGCCATCCACTTTGCCGTTCTGTGCTAAGTCGTTTGTCACTGCCCATTGGGTGATGACCTGGTTTCCATTTACCGGTGCGACTGTATAGTCCGAAGTTCCGTGAAACACTATGACTGGCATGGTGTCTGCCTGGCTTCCCATTGCCTGATAGGCAGCCCTCCCCTGGCGCACAGGGTCAGGGCCGCCGCTCGACATAGCCGTAAAAGCTCCGGTCATGCTGGTTGCAGCCTTGTATTCAAGACCCGCTCCCACCCCAATTCCAGAGAAAAGGTCAGGATATGCGGCCCCCATGATCACGCTCATCGCTGCACCTGCTGAGAGACCCGCCGCATACACCTGATCTCCTTGGACTGAGTAATTATTTTTAATAAGATTTACCATCCCGGCGATAGCAGCTGGTTCCCCGCTGCCGCGCGACTGGTGGGCTGCCTCGAACCAGTTCCAGCACTTATTGGAATTGGCGCTGCTGGTCTGTTCAGGATACAGTACCAAGAACCCTTTTTCATCAGCCAATGCATTCATCTTTGTCCCTGTCGCAAACTGGCTGGCATCCTGTGTGCACCCATGCAGCATGACATATAACGGATAAGACTGACTTTCATTGTACTGATCAGGAACATACAATTTATAAGGCTTCCCTGCATAGGTGCCTGTAATAAATTGTCCTGCAGCCTTTGAATTACCAGGAAGCAATGTGACCGAGCATACAAAAATCAAAACGATTAAACCAATCCAGGATTTTCTGCGAGCCATCAAAACCATTCCTCCTTTTCATTCTTCGGGTCTAGTGTAGGAGGGGGGAGTTACAATGAAGTTACAGTATCCAGGAAGGGATTGAGCATTTTTTGTTGAATTTTATATTGATTAATATATAGAGGCGGGTTTGAATTGAAAATAAAGTTAGGGTGCTTACACGCCCATTTTTCGAATATCGAATACATTGAGAAAGCCTTTGCCCCATATGATATGGAACTAATACATTTTGTTGATCCTGCATTAATATATCGAGTTACATCAGATAGGAGCTTCAAAACTGCAGACGCACGAAATAAAGTAAAGGAACAGATAGAATGGATAGCCCAATGTAATGTTGATGCCATACTGGTTACTTGCACAAACTATATTACTATTCTATCGGAAGAACAACTTTCAATTTCTGTGCCTATCATAAAGATTGATGAACCCTTCTTTGAGTCTGTCTGTAAAGTAAAGCGGGCACAGACAATCGTATTTACAAATCCTGCAACAGTCAAAGGAACTTTAGAGCGTCTGAATCAATATGCACACAATCATCAGAAATCGATTGATATAGAGGCAAAGGTAATCAACAATACTTTTGAATTGATAATGCAAGGGAGAAAGCACGAATATAACCAAGAAATTTCCAAGTTTTTGCAAGGGATTATTCTGGAAGATAAAATAATTTCTGTTGCTCAACTATCTATGGTCCAAGCATCCAAAGAAATTAAGCATAAGTCTAAAACTATAATTAATCCCTTGGATACATTAGTCTCTTCCGTGGTCAAAAAGTTGAAATTAGAATGAACCAGGGGGACAGGTCCCTTGGCTCTTTTTTGGCTGGGCCAGGGGGACCTGTCCCTGCATGGTTACATATTTATATCATTTTCTGGTGTTCATTTTTCGTCTGATTACCTATTTGCAGACCTAATTGAATTTGCAAACGACAACAGTATTTCAATAACTAAAACAAAAGATTATCGGGTGATTGAAAAATAATGCTGTTAGAAAGAGGGGCCTGCCCTTGAAGCCTTTTAAAGATAAGATCTATTGGACGCTGATGCCTGTAGCATTAATTATTAGTTTTGTAATCATATTTTTTCTCCCAATAAAGAATATCTACGCATATATGACCCCATTAGTATTTTGGATTGTTTATTATATCTGGACTTATTTTGATGAAAAACGCAATAACAAACAATAAGGTTTCTTATCGGCCTATTTGATCCGGCACTTTTGCCCAGCAAAAAACAAAGGGATGGAATACTCCATCCCTCTATCCATTATTCTCAATAATATCCTCAACAATCTCAAACGCCTTCTCCTTAGTCATTCCCTCTCTCAATGAAAACTCAATATGATAAGAACCTTTCTCGAGATTGAAGAATGCTATTAGCATATCTGTGTCAGCCGCAATCTCTCTATAATGGACATCCACACCGTTCATCGTTTTAATCTTGCTGTCAATTTCACCATCAATGATCTCGAAATTGCTGTAGGTGATGATGAAAAGCCAGGGTTCTCCATCATAAAGTCCATATAGAACCTTCGAATCCATTGTATTCTCATATTTTTCGATATACTCTTTGTCTCTTAACTTACCCTTTTCTTTTGAATAGACCACAACCAGGTCCTTCTTGTCACCTGTTGGCGGATATTTAACCTCAGCCGATGTGATGGAATACTGTTCATATTCAGGAATAAATACATCAGTCTCAAATTCATCGCCAGCCTGCTCTTGAAAAGAATTGGCTCCTCCGTCCGTTTGAGAGGAACAGGCACTGGCAATTAACATTAATCCAAGCAGCAAAAGACTCATTCTCCGCTTCAATTTCTCAGCTCCCTGTTTTTTTGGATGCTGTTATATATTAACATATTATTCCAAATAATTTAAAGGAAGAACAGTTTATACCTCTTAAGAAGGTCAAACCTTTCATGATATAGAATAGGTAATATAAGGAAAAACATGAATACGGAGGATTAGAATGGAACAGATCTTCAGAGACATTGTTGAAATAATGCATCACGACTATGCGGGGTGCATCGATAAAAAAGGATATGATCATCCGGAGGCTTATCTTGAAAAACTACAGCTTTTAAAAGAAACCAATAAGCTGACCAGGGAGCAGTTTGCAGATATAGTAAGAGACTATTTATTGGACTTTCAAGACCACCATATTTACTTTGCTGACAGCTCGGCGGAAAAAAGAAAGCCGGTGGACAGAGGATTCCAGGTCAGGCGATATAAGGACTGCCTTTATGTTACCGGGGCGAAAAATGAACAAAAATTAAATGCCGGCATGGCGATTATTTCGCTTGGGGGCTTCACCATCCCGGAACTGAAAGAAAAGCACAGCCGGCTCTTGAAGGCTAACCATCCCGAACGGGAAGACTGGATGCCGATCCTTTCGCTGTATGAATATGGCGACATACAGGATGAGCAGGGGAATGTTCGTAAAATTACTTTCAGTACTTATGAAAAACCAGGATATACGCCAGCCTATACTGTGGAAAAGGTGAATCAGGATACATTGCTATTCACCATTACTGATTTTGCGGATCCAGATGCCATTGTAAAACTGGTCAAAGATAATAGGGATATTATTGAATCAGCAGACCAATGGATAATAGATGTTCGGGTCAATTATGGCGGAAGCGACTCCAGCTATTATCCTCTCATGCCGTATATCATGCCTGAAGAAGGTGTGGAGCTCGCTGACAGAAAGGACACGATGCTGTTTAACTGCACCCATTTGAACGCCGGCAGATTCTTGGCGGAAACGCTCCCGGTACTGGAAGGCATCCAGGGGGAAGAGGCACAGCAATTCCTTAAGGTCTTTATTCGGGAGTGGCAGAGGAATAAAGGAAAAGGGTTCGTTGAGTTTAATTTTAAAGACATTGTGCCTGACACCTTTGTGAAAGGCACCAAAAATCCTAAATTAGTTGCTGTATTGTCAGATTACATGTGCGGCAGTTCTGGTGACTCCTTTGTTGAGCTTTGCAAAAAGTCCAGCAAAGTCCGGGTCATCGGCAGGCCGACAAAAGGATTAAATGATTATGCCAACCTCATAAGCAAGCACTGGGATGAAGGGTTCCAATTCATGTATCCCACCTCAAGGCTGTCCCGGATTGATAGAGGCATGGGGATGACAGGCAAAGGGATAGCGCCGGATTTGTATGTCCCGTGGACACCTGAGCACTTGAAGCGGGATGTTGACCTGGAGAAGGCGATAGAATGGCTGTCATTGGAAAAAAGTACATTCAGGTAGGGCAGATTTTACAAGAGAAAAAGACAGACCTAAATCTGCCTTTAAAGATTACTTCGCCCAATCCACAGGCGGCTTAGTAAGCTGTGCCGGCACACCTAGTTCCTCTGCGGCCGCCAGAATGAATTCTTTACGGAAAAAATAGCTTACATGCCTGACAATTTTTCCGTTTTCGGTTTCCTGGTACTGAATGTCATGGATGAACGGGCCTTGTCCTTCGTCGGCAAAAACAATAATAACCGGCTTGCCCCAAAGTATGCGGGACTCGGCCCTGTATCCAGGCAACCCATAGCGCAGCGAGCCATTCCGCATTTCTTCTTTGCTAAATTCTGCGAAGCCTAAAGGTGCTTCATTTTGTGCCTGGTCACTGATCAGATCCAGGACTGCTTCGACATCGCCTTCGTTTAAGGCCTTTAAATAGGCTTTGATGACCGGCTCATTTTCATGGACGAAGCGGTGATCCTGAGTTTCCGGATTGTTATGCTGCTTCAATTTTTCCTTCATCCTTCTCGTTGTGGCATAAACGGCTCCCGGCGTGGTCCTGGCCATGCCAGCCACTTCCTCTGCCTTGAACTGAAAGACTTCAAACAGCAGGAATACGGCAATCTGCCTTGGTTTGAAAAGCTCAACAAGGCAGCCGAGTGCCTGCTGAAGCTCCAGCGTCTCCGTAAATTCAACCGCTGGGATATCTCCTTCGTCTAATGTGCCAAGATTTCTTTTCTCCCTGCGGCAGTGGTCGATCCATATGTTGGTGGCCATCCTGTACAAATAGGATTTTGTATTTGTCGGATGCCATCTCTGAAATAATCCGCCCAATGCCTTCAGCATCGTTTCCTGAAACAAATCCTCGCCATCCCACGGGGATCCGGTCAGATAACGGCAATAATTCCATAGCTGCCCTGAATGGGCCTGTGCCATTTCAGAAAACATTTCCTTCAGTTCGCGTGCTTTGCCTGCTAATTCTTGTTCTGTCACCATATAATCAGCTCCTTTATTGGTAGGACGAATAGGTAGGGCGAAATTGTACGGTAAAAATGAAATTTTATCAAAGCTCATTTTAAGTCTACATCGCCTGCTCATTGATGCCCAGTATTCTTTTGTATCGCCAAAAAAGTTGAAACCTTTCTCATGAAAATCCCTTCTAATATTTAAAGAAGCCAAAAGGAGAGGTTAAGTGAATAAATATTTGATCTTAGCTGTTTTTCTGCTGTTCACTATTCTAACGGCAGGCTGTCAATCGTCCCATTCTGTCGATAACAGAGACTTAGAAAAATATGAAGTTTCTCAGACCAGCGATGAAAACGTTCAAGGTGACTTTATCTTCCGGATTAAAAGTGAAAAGGGAGAGTACGAAGTAGGTGAGGACATAGAGTTATATGGGGAAATTGAATATATAGGGGAAAAAGAAGAGGTCACAATCTATCATTCTTCCTCAGCTGTCTTGTTCCCGATGCGGGAAAAGATACGGGGGTATGAAATAGGAAGTGCAGTTAATGACATCGGATTATCAACAACCATTAAAAAAGGAAAGCCTTATCGGGAAGAGTACGGAAAAAGCGGCAGCTATAGTGAGGATCAGGATCCTCAAGACTATGTTAACTTTATGAAGGAGTTCCTGAATGCCTCCGGCTTTCCCGCCGGTTATTATGTGGTTCAAGGCTCTACTGATTTTAGTGTTGAATCCGGAGAACATGTCAGGGTAAAGGGGACCGTCGACTTTAAGGTAATGAAAAAATAAAGGGCTATCCAGCCGCAATGATTCAGCCTTGATCTTTCTCCTTTCCAGCTATGTACCATTGAGCTTAGCTGCCAGCCCTTGAACCCGCATAAGCCAAACAGCGCTCCACAAACTCCAGCACCTCTTCTGAAACAGGATAGAGCCCAGTTTCCTCGGCAGGCATTTTCCTGACTTCCCAAAATTGGTCCATCAGTTCTGTATCTCCCTGGAAGCTTTTATTTGATAGATGGATTAATTCAGAAGCAATTTCAAAGCCTTCCTCGGACTCGGCTGGAATGTGGTTTTCCACGCACCATTCAATCCTTCGCAGCAGAGAAATATACTGCTGGGTGGTCTCATCATTGCTGCCCAGGCTTGGGATTGTTTTTTCCAGGAACGCTTTTTCCTCTTCCTGAAAATAGTCGGTCCATTTCTTAGCGCGCTTTTGTGAATTTTGTATAAGCTCGGCAACATGATCCCAGGATAGTGACTCCTCCAAATCGGTCATATTGATCAGGGATGCTGTGTTGGAGATGCTGGCTTGGAGCTCTGAGAGCTGCTCCTGCAGGTGATTATAGTGGGATACTAAGATTTGTTTATAAGAAAGCTGTTTCAGTACCTCACGGATCTCCTCTAACGGAAGTGAAAGGGACTTAAGAATCAATATTTTCTCCAATGTGAATAAGTCTTCCTCTGAATAATACCGCTTTCCATTCTCATCTTTAAATCCCGGGGCCAGAAGGCCGATCTGATCATAATAGCGGAGTGTGCGAACGGAAATATTGCGCTGCTTCGCTGCTTCTCCGGTTGTCCAAAGTTTCATCGGAACTCCTCCTAAAAAAAGCTTGCAGGTTACGTTGCGTCACCCAATATAGTTAGATTATACCATTTGAAAAAAGAAAGAGGGACGGAGAATGGGAGAGGATCAATTGAACTGGAAAAAGCAGGACCCCTGGGGCTGGAGAGAATTCATTTTATTAATGCTGCTTGAATTTATTATTGTAATTGGAGTCGTGAAGCTTATTGTACAGCCTCTTTATGCCGAGTGGCTTAAAGACGATTTATATGCCGGGACATTAACCGGATTAACCATAGCTGTTATTTTAATGGCAGGGGTATACTTTATAGCCCTCCGTCCAAAAAGACTTTCCTGGAGAGAAGCAGGGGTAAAAGCATTCAGCTCCAAGGACTGGAAGCTTATAGGCCTATATTCAGTGGGTTTGCTGATTGGCGCCGTCATCATTGTCGTGCTTACCAGTTTCATAGGAAACTCGTGGGAAAACAGCAAAACTGAGGCCATGCAGCAGAACGTCACTTTTTTCACAGTACTCATTGCCTTCATTTCTGCTGCTGTCATTTCGCCCATATATGAGGAAATCTTCTACCGGGGCTTCTTGTATCGCTGGCTGCGGACACGGATGGGGCTGACGGGGGCGCTGCTGCTCAGCTCGCTGATCTTTACCATCATTCATATCCCGACCTATAACGTCATGCCCGTCAATTTCTTCAGCGGCATTCTTTTCGCCCTGGCTTACGAGCGGACAGGCTCCATCTGGCCTCCGGTATTAATTCACGGGCTGACGAATGGATTTATGGTGTTGCTGACTAGTCTTGGATAATGGGTGGGATTTTTGAATTTAAAAAAGAAGGGGACTGGATTGAGAATGTGGAAATATACTCCATGTAGAAAGGAAATGGAGGAGACTATGGGGTATATAGAAGATTTACGCAGTGTTGTAGGCAATGAGCCGCTCATATTGGTTGGCGTTGCAGTAGCGGTCATCAATGATATGGGAGAATTTTTGCTGCAAAAAAGGATTGACGGCCGCTGGGGCGTTCCCGGGGGATTCATTGAATTAGGCGAATCCACTGAAGAAGCAGGAAGAAGGGAAGTCCTGGAGGAAACCGGCATTGAAATAGGCAGGCTTGATTTGGCCGGCGTGATTTCAGGAAAAGAGCATTATGTGAAATTACCGAACGGGGATGAATTTTATCCCGTGACAATCGCCTATATCTCGAGGGATATGAAAGGCGGCGTTCTTAAAGCAGACGGTTTGGAAACGACTGAGGCAAAATTTTTCAGAGCAGATGAGCTGCCTGAAGGGCTGAATCCTATGATAAAGAATCTTATAAAGCAATATGCACAATCTTTATCGCAATAAAAAAGAAGCCGCCAAACCATGGCGGCTTTCTTCTGCCTTCCTACTCAAGAACATCCTTCCAAGTAACCCTAAACGCCAGCTTCCAAAAAACCGCCAGATATATAAGGGCAACTGCCATATACAGATAGATTCCATACGGCAGCAATGTGCTTAAGTAGTGCAGTCCGGCAAATAATCCGGCAAACAGCATCAGTCCGAATATAATCACACCATTGCCGTTCTGATTATACTGGTCAAAAGACTCCGAAAACGGAATCGCTGTTTTCAGGAACATGAAGCAAAGGACCGCATAGGTACAGGCATTGATAAACACGACAACCAGATCCAGCACAACCCTTGCCCCGAAAAGCAGGACAAACAGGACACTCAATATAGAGTAGATCGGCAGATGCAATTTAAGGATAAATGCCTTTATCGTTCCGCTGAACATGGGGCCAAGCTGGTCTAAAGGCGCGGCTCTGAAAATCCAGCTCCCTTTATATTTACCTGAATACTTCAGGAGGAGCATGATGGTCGGGATGATGATCATGCTGAAATAGATAGATAAATATGATTTGCTGCCTTCCAGGCGGCTTAGGTCTGTATCAAAACTGCTGAATATCATTAGAAACGGAACGACGATGGAAAACCCTAATGAAGGGTACACCTTCAGCTTGAAATCCCGTTCATTTTTCATCATGCTGCTGGCAAATTTAAAGAATGCTCTTTCTTCCTTTGAGCGGCAAAGCACCTTAAGGAGGAATCGGCCGGTTTTGCTCCGCTTCTTTTGCTTAGCACTGCCGTGATAGGCAAGCTTCTGCAGGTTTTGCTCAAAAGACGAATTGAATTTCGTATAAATCCAAATGCTCAGGAACGGAACCACGATACTTAAAGCTGTAAAGATGATATAGAACGGCTGGAAGCGGCCGTTCAGCACCAATTCCATATTGGCTCCAAACCACATCGGGAAGATGAATACCTGCCACCATTCAGGCTCCAGTGAGACGGTGAAATCAATGATAGCAAAGGAGCGGATCAGCAATTGATAGCCGACCATGATCATCAGGGAAAGCCCGATCTGGACATAGTTAATAAGATCTTTTAATTTCTCCCCATCAAAGAATTTCAGGAATGCGAGATAGATAAGCGCAGTCAATCCAACGATAAACAGGTCAATCAGGATGATATTGATGACTGCGGTCAGGAAGAATAAAGGCCCAATGTTAAAAAGCCCGACAAACAATGGTATTGTGGCAAGTGCGATGGTAAGAAATGATAGATAGATGACAACATGAACCATTTTCGCTGTATTGATCGTTTTGCGGTCAACAGGCTTCGGAAACAGGATATTCCGATCGCGTATGTCCAGCAGGACCGTCGAAAAATCGGAAATCATCGCTGTCATGACAAAAAAGGTGAAAATCCCATAAAAAAGGCTCATTTGAAAAAGATAATTCTCACCCATCAGCAGAAAGGGAATCATGAACAGCCCGAATAAAACATAAATCCATAGTGATTTTATATACTGATTGCTCTTTTCCTTGTCTTCTGCCTTCCTCGCATTCTGCGCAAAAACGGTCGGCACACGGCGCCCATCCATCGTCAGCTTTACTTGCAGGATCATTCTCATAACCTTGTAGTCTACGCCAAAGCGGCTGAACATCCATTCAAAACGGTCTAATATTTTGAGAGTCTGAAAGTCCTGCATCCTTACATCTCCCCTACAATCGAAACAAATCTCGCACCCAGTTCCTTATGCTCGCTGAACCCAGTCAGCTGGTTGAAGATCTGCTCAAGCGAGCCTTCCGTCTTTTGCTGCAGTTCTTCAAAGGTGCCATCAGCAGCAATCCGCCCATCATGAAGGAGGATGATGCGGCTGCTGATCTTTTCGACCACATCCATAATGTGAGAAGAATAGAAGATCGTTTTGCCCTGCACAGCCAGCTGGGCCATAATCTCTTTAAAAATCATGACACTGTTCGCATCCAGGCCATTGATGGGCTCATCAAAAAACAGGAGGTCCGGATTATGCAATAAGCTTGAAATGATGAGCAGCTTCTGCCGCATGCCCTTTGAATAAGAAGCAATCCTGGAATAATAGACCTCCCCAATGCCAAACAGCTCCATCAAGGCCTTAGCTTTATAGCTGGCAAGGTCAGAATCAATGCCGTACAGCTCGCCGATAAACGTTAAATACTCATGGCCCGTTAAATTGTCATAAACCTCAGCAATTTCAGGCACATAGCCGATTTTCCTTTTATAATCAATCTTCCCATCCGATATATCCTGGCCGAAGATCTTTACCCCGCCTGAATACCCGTCCTCAATCCCCAGCATAATTTTCACAGTCGTACTCTTTCCGGCACCATTCGGTCCGATATAGCCAATGATCTCCCCGCGCTTCACCTGTAAAGAAACACCTTTCAGCACAGGCTTCGATCCATAGCTCTTTTTTAGGTCTTCAATCTCTAATATGATGTCTTCCATACCACTAACCCCATTTCAAAATAATTCCATTTAGTATTAGTGTAACATTAGGTGCTGGGGGGCTAAAGGGTGGATTGGGAATTGTTTCATTTTTTCAGTTGTTTACGATCTTTGGAAGGATGCCATTGAACGAGTTGAGCAAGGGGACTTTAGGTTGGAAAGTGCGGGAGGAAGTCCTGTAAGAGGCATTTAAAAGAGGACTTTACTGACCCAGAGTGATTCGGGGAATTGTCATGAGTCACTCATGAGAGAGATTTCCGCCCCAGAGTGCCTCGATGAACCGGAATGAGTCACTCAAGAGAGGGAAACCTGCCCCAGAGTGCCTAAGAGAACCGATATGAGTCACTCAAGAGAGAGAACCCCCACCCCAGAGTGCCTCAAAGAACCGGTATGAGTCACTCAAGAGAGTGAATGCCCACTCCAGAGTGCCTCAGAGAACCGATATGAGTCACTCAAGAGAGAGACCCCCTGCCTCAGAGAACCGATATGAGTCACTCAAGAGAGAGACCCCCTGCCCCAGAGTACCTCAAAGAACCGGTATGAGGGATCTCAAAAAAACAAAAAAGGCATTGCTCAGCGCAATGCCTTAGGATACTTCCTTTTTTCAGTTTATCAGCAATCCCGCCAAGGAAGAATCAGTTCATATAATTTTCGACCAGTTCATAGCATCTTTCTTCTGTGAGATCGGCCAGGACAGCGACATATTCTAAATGTTCCTGCGTGCCTCCTTCATACTTGAGGGATGCCTCCAATGCGCGGGCGTCACGTTCCTTTAGCCAGTCGCGCTGTTCTTCTCTTAAGGATTCCATCTCTTCTGCCGGAAGCCGCTCTTGTAGAACTCCATAAATCTCATTCAGCCTTTCATCCCAGATTTCCCAACGGTCATTTTCTACTTTTTTCAAAGCGTATGTTGATGAATCTGCCGCTTCTAATGCGTCTGCTTCTTTTTTGCTGTTATTCAGTTTTTGGAGATACTCTTCCTTCAAGCTATCTTCGGTTTCATTGGCGGGAGGGTCTTCTTCTTTTTCAGATGCTGTGTCATCTGTATTCGTGCTGCCGGTATTTGTGTCATCTTCTGCAGAGTCTGCACCAGAAGATTCATGCTCTGCATCTTGAGACGAATCATTATTCTGCTGCTTCTCGGACTCATCGTTTGATACACCAGCTGAGCTTTCACA
This sequence comes from Bacillus sp. MMSF_3328, assembly GCF_030733525.1. Taxonomy (NCBI): domain Bacteria; kingdom Bacillati; phylum Bacillota; class Bacilli; order Caryophanales; family Bacillaceae; genus Bacillus; species Bacillus sp. MMSF_3328. The sequence goes on from NZ_JASHIV010000007.1 coordinate 196,150, forward strand.
AGCCGCTAATAGCAGTACTAATAAAACAGCAAATATGGCTATGTAATGTTTGCCTTTGTTTTCCATGTTAAAAAACCCCCTCTTTTAATTCATAACGCATTCTGGCGCCCAGTTAATAGATTTGGCTTCCTATTATACTGTAACATTATCTCTTTTATCTGGGAAAGCGGTGGGGGGAATAACGAAAACTCCTTGTCCGGATGGATCTATCAGTCCTGCTGCCAGTGTGTTCCGAAATCAGGAGAGCAATCTTTCATTTTTTTTATCCTGCGTCATAGCTATTTAGCATATAAATAGATACAATCATTAATAAGTTGTAGGAAAGGCTTTATATCTCGAAATAAAAGCGCTTTCAATTTAATATCAGGAGGTTATCAAATGTACCAAAAGATATTATTAGCAACAGATGGTTCAGAGCACAGTAAAAGGGCTGCTGAAAATGCCATCCATATCGCCAAATGCAGTTCAGGTTCCAGGATTGAAATCGTCTATGTCGCCGATCCTGATAAAGCCAAGTCGGAAACGCTGAGCCACTGGAATTCTGCCAATCTTGGCGAGGGGAAAAAGAGGCGGCTGGCTGAAGTTGAAAAGCTTGCAAAGGAATCCGGAGTACAGTATGAGATCATTGTTCTGGATGGAGACCCGGGCCCATGCATTGTCGACTATGCCAATAAAAATAAAGCTGATATCGTAATCATCGGCAGCAGGGGGCTGAATGTCCTGCAGGAATTCGTTCTGGGAAGTGTGAGCCATAAGGTTGCCAAGCGGGCGGCCTGTCCGGTGCTGATTGTGAAGTGAGCTGCGGCTTTGCATATAAAAAAAACCTGCCTTCCAAATGGATAAGCAGGCTTTCTTTAAATATGGAACAGCCACACAATAACCGGACCAAACACGGATCCAAGAAGGGCGCACAGGGTCATCGAAACAGAGCTCATGGAGACGCTGACTTCGCCGTACTCGGACGCTTTTGAGGTGCCGAGTCCGTGTGAGGCGCTGCCGAGTGCGATGCCGCGGCCAAGCGAGGAGCGGATCCGGACCCACTTGATGATGGAAGGGCCTAATAGGACACCTGAGAAGCCGGCGAGTGTGACAAAGATGACGGTCATGGAAGGAATGCCTCCAATACCGTCTGCAATCTGCATGGCAACGGGCGTGGTGATCGATTTAGGGATGAGCGACAGGATGAGCTCGTGGTTCATCCCGAGCAGCATAGCAAACAGCATGCCGGTGATCATCCCGGTGAAAAGACCCGTGAACACGCCGCCAAGTACTGGCAGACTGTATTTTTTCAAAACTTCGCGCTGAGTATAAAGCGGATAGGCAAGGGCAGTCACAGCAGGGCCAAGCAAAAAGTGGATCCATTTCCCGCCTGTCATATACTCTTTATACGGCACATGAAGTCCTGCAAGCAGGGCGACAATAATGATGGTAGAAGTCAGGACTGGAATGAATACAGGATAAGAATATCGCTTATATACGGAAGCCATCACCATATAGATGGTGATGGTCGAGAAAATCATCAGGATTGCGATAATAAGGCTTTGCACGCTTTTTTCTCCTTTCGTTTATCGGCACGGTTTTCTAAAAACTGGCTCATCAGGCCTGCAGCGGCAATCGTGGCTATCGTGCTCACGACAACGATGGCAGCCAGTACTGCTCCGGTAGCGGAAAGCAGGCTCGGATAATTGACGACACCTGCCATCGACGGGATGAACAGGAGAGGCAGGATCGACAGCAGGAAGCTTGCTCCGTCTTTCACAAAGATGACCGGCACAATATGAAGCAGCAAACAGGCAAGCAGCAGTAAGAGTCCTATGATGCTGCCTGGTATTGGTATATGGAAAGCCCGCTGGATCACATCACCCGTAAAGGTGAAGGCGTATAGTACACAGATTTGGAGGACAATATGCAGCCATTTCATGATAGTCATAGCCGTCCTGGAAAATAAGAACAGCGTTCCTCCTTTCAAAATCACTTTACTTTTCAGATAAATGTTTGTATAGTACAAGTATATATTTGTATTATACAAGCATTTTAATCTTTGTCAATCTATGTGCCACTCATACTAGGAGATGAAAGCATGTCAAAAGAGAAACAAAACGACGTTGAACTAATAGAATACGAATTGGCGACCTTCATCCGCAAGGCAGTCTATCTTGAGCAGTCGGAAAAGAAGATCGGCCAGCTGGAGCGCTCAGCCTATCTGCTGCTCAGACAGCTTGATGAATTCGGCCCAGCCCGCGTTAAAGAGCTTGCTGAAGCATTTAAGCTTGATATCTCGACATTGTCCAGACAGGCTGCGTCACTTGAATCAAAGGACCTTATCAAGCGCTGTTCCGATCCAAAGGATGGCAGAGTAAGCGTATTTTCGATTACAGACCTGGGAAAAGAAAAACTGGCAGCAGATATCGCAAACCGAAGGGCCCATTATTTCAAAGTTCTAAAGGACTGGACAGAAGAAGAAAAGGAGATGTTCGGAAAGCTGGTTGTCCGACTCAATACTTCGTTCTTTGAGTAGCTTTTAAGAATTGAAAAAAAGTAAGCGCATCCATACCCGGAGCCGACAGGGAATTTTCATCTGCTTTCCCTTTGATATAATAAGAGAAAAAGAGTGAAAAAAGAGGGAATCTTATGCTTCTTTATAAAATATCAGCATACCTGATGCTTGCCGGCCTGATGTGCCTGCTTGGCGATGGTATATGGATCATCAGCAGCTATGAAGACCCTGCTCCTTATCCGTTCGCCGCCTATCTATGGCTCTTTGCCGGAGTTCTTCTTATGCTCATATCTTTTACTTTTATGGAAGTGCTGAAGGGGAAGGCCGGCGGAAGCGATTCAGGCTTCCCTGGTTCTAAAAGAAAAGATATGAGGGAATATATCCAGCCTTTAGCGGCAAAGGCACAAAACGGTGATAAGCGTATTTGGGCTTTGCTGATTGCCGTGACAATCATCCTGGCTGCGGTCTTTTTTGCCTTTCCGGGTTTTCCGCTGCTCGATGTAGTTTTCACAGTGATCCCGGCAGCTGTTGGAGCCGGCTTCGTTCTATATATGGCGAAAGCCGAGCCGGAGGAAGACGATGAACCAGGCAAAGCTTACCGCTGGCTGCGTTTCATTGATTACCGCAGGCATCCGTTGAGCCTCGCCCTCCTGGTATTCATTCTGATGAACTTGTCATTGCTTTTATCCAAAAAATACGGAATCAGCCTTGTGATTGATCAGGAAGGCTACAGCCCTTATGCCACCTCGCTCAGGACAGAATTCCATCTCAATGCCGCTCTCCTGGTGTCCTGTGCCTGCCTGTATATCAACCAGCACGCCCCATTTCTCGGCTTTCATCAAAAAAACACCAGCCATATGGTCGTAGTCGGAATTCATTTTTTTGAGATTCTGGTCTGCGGTGTTGGATTGTTTGTGCTGATTTTGAGCTGGTTTTAGGAGGTTATACTGATGGAAGTCAAAGCTTACTTGGAGAGGACTTTCCCTAATCTTATATTAAAGCCGAGCCTTTACTCCCAATGGAATATTGGCATCCACTTTGAACTCGGGAACGGAATCTATCAGTTCAAGGAAGATGGGGAATTGAACCTGGATCTGTTCGAGACTGTATACAGCCAGGCATGCTCCATTTTTATGTCACTTTTTTCGGAAGAAGATGAAATGGCTGTTGCTTTAAATATCTATCATCCCGAAACGGACAGAACGACAAAAAGGCCAACAAAGGTGTTTGGTCATTACTTAATAAATAAGAAGCTTAAATATAAAATCATACATGAAACTCTTAAGCATCTGCTTAATGATGAAGAGGCCGGGTATACTTCCCGATATTATCTGAAAGGCAGAAAAAGTGATTTTCATTGCCGCAAGCTTATTGAAGCAGCCTGCAATGAAGACTTCCTCCTGAAGCCAAGGTTCGGCAGTGCGGAGGTTTCCTATTATCCTGATATTTTTTTCATTAACATGACGAGGGATATTATCTTTTTCATCTATGATGACCGCGGATGTGAGGTTATTGCAGCCCGGACTGATAGCTTAAGGCAGCTGTATGGTGAATATAGCGAATGGGTTGATGAATATCATATGTGACTGCAAAGAGTGCTTAATTGCGCCTCTCTTTGCAGTTTTTTTTATGTTGACTTTCCCAAAAAGATACAATAAACTAACAAAGTACTCAAATTAAAGTACTTTTAATAAAGTATATTAGTAAAAGTAATATAAATTTCACAGAAGGAAGGAAAGCAATAATGAAATTTACGCAGTTTCTAAAAACACGAGGGGCGATCGCATCGATTTTTATGGGGATTTTTTATGCAGCTGCGATGCTTGGCATCTTTCTCCCAGGCTATTCTGCGATTCCAGGGAATGTCGATCAAATGCCGATTGCGATAGTGAACGAAGATGCCGGCACTTATGGTGCCCAGATTGCCGGGCAGCTCCAGGAGAATCTGCCTTTTAAAGAAATTGAAACAGATATAAGCAATAAGCAGGCCATTAAAGACCTGAATCATAATGACCTGGCTTTAGTTGTGCGAATTCCGGAAACCTTCTCTGCGGATCTGCAAAAAGGTGAGGGATCGACAGGGATTGATTTTACAATTAATGAAGCCTCGGCCACTACCGTTTCTTCTACTATGAAATCTGTCGTCGGTGAAATTAACAACCAGCTGCGCAGCCAATTCTCACAGCAAACCGCACAGGGTGTGCTGATGAACTTTAATCTGCCGGAAGACCAGGCAGCAGAGATGGCTAAAAAAATTGAAACAGCGTATAGCGGGAATGTCATTTCAATCAATAAGATTCCAGCTGGCATGAATAATAATATGCTGCCGATGTTCTTGACAATGGCCGGCTATGTTGGTGCGATGATTGGTGCGATGCAGCTGGTCGCCGCTTTCAGGGAAAGCCGCGGCAAAGCAAGTAAAACCAGGCTGTTTCTTTATGTGCAATTAACAGCTCTTCTGATCGCTGTTGTATCATCGGCTGTAGCCGTCGGAGTGGCTTATCTGGTCAATGAGCCAAGCGGCGATCTGTTCTTCGGCATCGCCGGCCAGCAGATTTTGAACTATATGGTCTGCTTCAACTTCACAGCAGTTCTGGTTTTCCTGATCGGAGAGGGCGGCATGGTGTTGAACCTGCCAATCCTGCTGATGCAGACATTGGCCAATGGCGCTACGATCTCAAGGGAAATGATGTATGCTCCATTCCAATGGATGAGCCATATTTCTCCTATGTACTACTCTGTGCAGGCATATATGGCCAATATGTACAGCAGCATCAGTCCGAGCCCGTACCTCTGGTCCATGGCTGCAGTCGGAGGTGCTGCCATGCTGATCAATATCGCCATTGTTGCGTTCCTTCACAAACCGGCGCCGGTCGTGATTCCAGAGCTTGACGCAAGTGATTCCCTCAAGGCTGCAGGTGAAGTCACCGCCTAGTTTTGCTATGATATGAAGAGAGTCTTCTTCCAGGAGGATATAGTATGTCCATACAAATTTTCATATTGAGCAAACTGATGGAGGATAATAATTATCCGTATAAATTAAAAAAACAGCTTTCCGAACCGATCCCGCTCGATCAGCTGAGCGGGCTGACGGAAAGCAAGCTGTACTACCACTTCGATACACTGGCGAAGCAGGGCCTCATTGAGACAGTCGAAATCATCAAAGAGGAACATCGCCCTGATAAGCAGGTGTTCGGTATCACAGCAAAAGGCCGTGAAGAATTGCCGAAGAAAATCTACAAGGAATTCGAGAAATCCACTGGGATCGGGGAGATGGTCGTCGCGATCGCCAATATTAAATATGTGGACCGCGGCAAGGTCATCACCATCCTGGAAAAAAAGCTGGACGCCATCAAGGCCCGCTGGGAGCAGATCAGCAGCATAGACGCCGAGAAGCATGTCGGCGAGGCACAGCAGAATATCAGAGAATTCATGGAAGGCTATGTTTCCACCAGGATGGAGCATACGATTCACTGGCTGGAAGAGCTGATCAGGCGGGTGGAGCGAAAGGAAATTTAGCGTTCCAGGAGAGAGCTGGAGCCACTATTTCAGAGACAAGCCGGAATAGTGGTTCCAGGTAAGAGAGCTGGAGCCACTATTTCAGAGACAAGCCGGAATAGTGGTTCCAGCTAAGAAAAAAAATTGATAAATGCCCCTAAAGATGCCGCACTTCAGGCTGCCGACTAAGTCGGCAGCCGTTTTTATATTGTTAGCTCATACGTTTCCAGCCGATTCCTCCCGGGAAAGTCTATAATAAAGTAAATTCTTATAATTGACGAGGTGTTAAGAATGGGAGAAGCGGAATTAGTCCTGGACGCAAAAGCCACATTGGGAGAAGGCCCATGCTGGGACGCAGAAAAGCAGTTACTATACTGGGTGGATATCAAGGAGAAAAAGGTGAATATCTTTAACCCGGCTTCAGGAGAAAACCGGGAGATCCAGCTGGATCAGAATATAGGCACGATTGTTCCGAGAAATGCGGAGGAAGCGGCAGTTGCGTTGGAGGATGGCCTTTATCTTCTTAACTTAGAGACAGAGAAGCTCACTTTAATAAAAGAATTAGAGAGCGATATTCCTTCTAATCGTTTTAATGACGGCAAGTGTGATCCTGCCGGCCGGTTCTGGGCAGGGACGATGGACCAGCAGGGGGCAGGTGCTGAAGGGGCGCTGTACTGTCTGGATACCGATCAGCAAGTTGAGAAAAAGTTAGATCAGCTTGGCATTTCGAATGGCCTAGCGTGGTCACCGGATAACAGATTCATGTATTTCATCGATACACCAACCAAAAAGATCAGCCGCTTTGATTTTGACCTCGGAACGGGGGCAATTGAAAACCGCACTGAAGTCATCAGCTTTCCAGAAGGAGACGGTGCACCGGACGGGATGACGATTGATGGAGAGGGAATGCTGTGGATTGCCCACTATGGCGGCGGCAAGGTATCGAGATGGAATCCTCATACAGGCAAGAAGCTGTCAGAAATAAAGGTCCCTGCCAAGAATGTGACCTGCTGTACATTTGGGGGCGAGGACTTAAAGGACTTGTACATCACCACTGCAAGAGATGGGCTGAACGAAGAGCAGCAGAAAGAGTATCCATTGTCAGGCGGGCTGTTCAGGGTAAAAACGGATGTGAAGGGAAGTCCGGCTTATTCTTATAAAGGTTAAAATCTGAGCTGCCATTAAGGCAGCTTTTTTAGTTTTCCAGCCCATACTACTATATAAGCATCTTAATAATTCTTAATAAATTCCCCAAGAAATTCTTCAGGTTTTGAATTTATGCTAAAGGTATAAATTCGACAGATGGAGTGAAGCGAAATGAAAGGGCATGTATTTCTGCAGCAATATTTAAAGCATCCAAGAAAAGTTGGGGCACTCTTGCCAAGCTCCGGCTATCTGGCTGAAAAGATGGTCAGTGATCCTGCATTCGGGAGCGCTAAATTGATTGTTGAGTATGGCCCTGGAACAGGCGTGTTCACCAAAAAGATCCTGGAATACAGAAACTCCGATGCCACCGTCCTATTGATCGAAAACAACTTGGAATTTTATTCTTTGCTGAAGGAAAAATATCAGAATGAAGATAATGTGATTATTGTTAACGGGTCGGCAGAGAAGATAGATTTTTATATTGAAAGCTTCGGACTTGGAAAGATTGATTTTGTCATCTCCGGACTGCCCTTTGCAAGTTTGCCTGAGCCTGTGTCCCATGCTATCTTAAATAACACCAGAAGGCTGCTGGGACCTGAAGGGCGTTTCATCACCTTTCAATATACAATGCTGAAAAAAGCATATATAGAGCAATTCTTTAAGAATATTGACATTAAACGGGAGTACCGCAATTTTCCGCCGGCTTATGTACTGAGCTGCAGCAACGATAAACTAGAAGTATGATGGGATGTGTTACGGGTGGATGGCAATATTTTAATTGTGGACGACGATAAAGAAATCAGGCATTTGATTTCGGTATATCTGGAAAACGAAGGACTGAAGACAAGTCAGGCGGAGAACGCGCTGGACGCTTTAGGCAAGCTGGAAGAGCAGGCATTCGATTTGATTATCCTGGATATCATGATGCCGGAAATGGATGGCATAGAAGCATGCATGAAAATCAGGGAAGAGCAGCATATGCCGATCATCATGCTCTCGGCGAAATCGGAAGATATGGACAAGATCCAGGGATTGACCTCAGGGGCAGACGATTATATATCAAAGCCGTTCAACCCTCTTGAGCTGATCGCAAGGGTCAAATCCCATTTGAGAAGATACAAGAAATACAATACAGAATCAGAAGCAGATAAAAATGTGATTGTAATTGGCAGCCTGGAGATCAATACAGATACAAGGCTGGTGTATGCAGGCGGAAAAGAGATCAGACTTACCCCGAAGGAATTTGATATCCTCGAGCTGCTTGCGAGAAACAAAGGGATTGTCATGAGCGTCAGCAAGATTTACGAGTCCGTCTGGAAAGAGGACCTGCTGAAATCGGACAACACAGTCATGGTCCATATTACAAAAATCAGGGAGAAAATCGAGGAAGACCCTAAGCATCCGATTTATATCAAAACCATCTGGGGCGTGGGATACAAGATATGATGCTGAAAAACAGGCTGTTTTTTAAACTTCTCGGGTCTATCGCCATCAGCTTTGTAGCATCTTTCCTGGTGATGGTTCTGCTATCTCAAATGATTTTCAGAGTGTACGATGTGAAATTTCTGACAGAACTGAGTGTGCCGATTTACAATGTCACCATGTTCCTGTTTTTTACAATCATTATTTTAAGCTTCATTCTGGTGTTCCTTTTGCTGGTACGCAAGAAAATCTTCTATTTGAAGATGATCAGCGATCGTGTCCAGGAAATAGCCGGAGGACAGCTGGGCCTGACCATCCATATCAAAGGGAAGGATGAACTATCCCAGCTCGCCGGTAATATCAATTTTATGTCCAAGGAGCTTGAGAGCAGATTTGAGCATGAAAGAAGCCTTGAAAACGCCAAGAATGAACTGATCACCAATGTTTCCCATGATTTAAGGACTCCGTTAACCTCGATTATCGGCTATCTGGATCTCTTGAGAAAAGGGCAATACCAGGACAGCACAGAATTAAAGGAGTATCTGGAAACAACCTATTCGAAATCACAAAGGCTGAAATCACTGATGAATGAGTTATTGGAATACACACGGCTGGCCAGTCCTGATGTTCTCTTGAATATGGATAAGGTTGACCTCTCAGCTTTATTAAGGCAGATGGCCGGCGAGTATATGCCCATCATGGAACGGGAGCAGCTCACCGTTCATTCTTCTATTACAGGAGAGCCTGTCCGGATTTTAATGGACGTGGAAATGATGGTGCGGGTTTATGAAAATCTTTTCTCGAATAGCATAAAATACAGCACGAAACCCTCTTCAATAGAACTCTCTCTAAATGCTGAAGGCTCCATGGCCGTACTGAAAATTTCCAATAGGACGGATAAGCCTCCTGTTGCCGACTTGAATCAATTATTCGACCGGTTTGTCGTAGGCGAAAAAGCGAGAACAGAAAACCAGGGAACAGGTCTGGGACTGGCTATTTCCAAAAGGATCGTTGAGCTGCATGGCGGGAAGATCTACGCGGAATACGCAGAGGGCTGGATGACAGTTGTGGTGGAGCACCAGATATAGCTTTGGGGCTGGAAGAGTCAGTAAGGATTTTTCTCGGAGAAGGAGCGGGCCAATCCTTTGGCGGTGCAGCAATTTTTCGTATTAAAAGCCCGTTCAGCTCCAGGCTCATTCCCAATACTTCTTCGTCAAGAAAATCCAGGATTTTGCCAGAAGCAGCCCGAATCATTTCTTTTCGGATTTTATCTATGTTCTATAAATTTTCTTCTTCTGAATCTTCTCGTTCTGTTTTACCTGAAAAGGAAAAATCAGCCTGCCAGGCTGATTTTTTAAATTATTCCTCATCTTTAATATCCTCAATAAGCTGCTTCATTTCATCGATTTCCCTAACCTGCGCTTTAATGATCTCATCTGCAAGCTTCCTTACTCTTGGATCCGATATTTGTGCACGCTCGCTAGTCAATATTGCGATGGAATGGTGGGGGATCATACCTTCCATATAATCGACATCATCCACAAGCGCCTGGCTCCGGATCAGGAACAGCGATAAAAAGAATAAGAGGATGCTGCCAGTCAGGATGCCTATGTTGGCTTTCTTGTTTTTCAGCATATTTCTCATGAAGAGAAGCATGATCACAGCCATGGTTGCCCCCATCAGCAAAGCCATGTATGCGCGCATCTCGCTGAAGAAGATATGATCCGCCTTAAAGGTGCTCCAATATTTAAAAAGGAACATAATAATGGTAGAGGTCACGACCATTCCGGCAAATTTCCAGTATGGTTTCAATTCTGCTCACTCCTTTTCTTCAATTGGGGTTATAGGTTAAATCCCCTTTAAGTTTGCAGAATGTGTGCATACTTTCCTTTTATTTTATTTTCCATTGATAGCCAATGCCCCATACGGTTGCCAAATGCTCTTCTATTGGAAAGGAAGCCCCCTTTAATTTTTCGCGCAGATTCCTTACATGAGAGTCTACCGTCCTGATTTCTGTGCTGGCATTAATATCCCATGCGACTGCCAGCAGCTGATCCCGTGTATATACGCGTTCAGGATGTTTCATTAGTGTTTCGAGCAGCAGGAATTCTTTTAAGGTCAGCGAAACGGCTTTCCCTTTATACTTTAATGTATAAGAATCCATATCCAGTTTGAAATCCCCGCGGATCACTTCTTTTGCCCCATGCTGGATTTGCTGCCTCCTGAATAAAGCATTTACCCGGGCGAGCAGCACCCTCTCATCGAAAGGCTTGGTCACATAGTCGTCGGCTCCGCAATCAAATCCTTTGATCATATCCAAATTGTCGGTCCTGGCTGTGAGCATAATTATGGGGACATTCGAAAATTCTCTGATTTTCCGGCATGTCTCCAGACCGTCCAGCTCTGGCATCATAATGTCGAGCAGCAGCATGTCAACATGTGTACGTTTAACCAGCTGGATTGCCTCATATCCGTCATTCGCCCTCAGGCATTTGTAACCATGCGGTTCCAGGAACAGGGCCAGCAAATTCTTCATCCGTTCCTCGTCATCAACAAGCAAAATGGTTTTCAAAAAGCGTCACCTCTTAAATTTCAATCTCAACGATTGTTCCTTTAGTCTCCTGGCTGGAAATATGGATGGTGCCCCCGTGGGCCTCCACTAATTCCTTTACAATCGAAAGTCCGAGGCCGGAGCCGCCGTTCTCGCGCGATCTTGACTTATCCACTCTGTACAGCCTGTCAAATACATATTTAAGATCTGCTTGCGGGATTCCCTTACCTTGATCCTCAATCAGGATCTTTACTGTCCCTTTTGCAGTTTGTTCAGCATGTACAGCTGTTTTCGTATGTTCATCAGAGTATTTTAAAGCATTATCAAGCAGGTTATAGATTATTTGCTCGAACCTTAATGGGTCAGCTGACAGCGTAAGCCCTTCTTTACAGCAAGTCTGAAGCTCTATGTTTTTCCCGTTGAACGCCGGCTTGACTTTTGCTGTAAGTTCCCCCAGTATCCTGCACAGGTCGATTTCCTGCTTCTGGATTGTAAAATTGGTCTGGTCAATCTTGGCCAGCTGGAAAAGGTTGTCAATCAAGTTACCGAGCTTTGCGGATTCATCCTGGATGATCTCTAGGTATTCCCGCCGTTCACTGTCTGGCAGGCCTTCCCGCAGGGCGATTGCTGTATAGCCCTGCATATAAGTCAGGGGAGTACGCAATTCATGTGAGATGCTGGCCAGGAAATCAAGGCGGCTTTTCTGGATAATCTTCAGGTCGCTGGCAAGCTTCTGGATGGAAGTGGACAGCTCTCCTAATTCATCTTTGCCGGCGGGAGGAAGTTTTACCTGAAAATGGCCTTTGCTTAGTTGCTCAGTTGCTTCCTTCATTTTGATCAAAGGGCGTGTCAGGAACTTGGATAAAATAAAATAGATAAAGGCAATCGCCAATAGGCTAAGAACACTTGCAAGAAAAAAGTGGCGGTTTAATTTTTCAATCAGCTGCCTCATTGGAGCGGTATCCTTAAACATATACACATAGCCTTCTTGGCCGGAGCTGCTGAACCGGGTCACTGTCGCAAGATAGCGCATTTCCCTCCAGTTGGATTCAATAACAGTCCCATTTCTTGAAACATCAGAAGAATGCCTTGTCATAATTTCTTTCATTCTTTTAGAAACGCTTCTCGAACTTACAATAATCTGTTTATCTAAATCAGTAATGACGACCTCTGTTTCCGTCTTTGATTCCATTAGCGCGATATGGCTGAGGGTGCCTTCAGTATAACTGTCCTCCAGCACATCCCGGTGGCTGTTGCCTCTTGAGAGAATGGAATTGAACTCCTCCTCCACCCGCGAATCGATGATATTGTTGTATAAATAAAACATTAAAAAAGATTCCAGGACTAAAACAGCAAGTAGAAACCAGGCAGCCAGCTTTGTCGATATTTTATTCATAAAGTCCCTCCGTTTCCAGGCCAGGCGCTAAGCAGATGAGAGCCGGCATTACCTAATATATCATTAACATTTGCAAAAAATTTGAAGATAACTATTCTAAAGGGACGCTTTTGGAGAACAAAAATCATCAGGTAGGGGAAATATAAATGTAAAGCTATCTACATAAATTCTGCATTTTTATCTGAAATAATAAAACATGTTAAAAGAAGGAGGAAGAAAATGATGAAAAAAACACTCGCTATTTTGATTTTTACGCTGACCCTGATCCTGGCGGCATGCAGTTCTAACAATCCGGACAACACAAGTGAAGACAATGGAGGAAACAGTACAGAGCATCATCAGAATGGCCAATCAGCAGGAGAGCAAGAGGATCATGCGGGAATGGACCATTCAGAAATGGATCATTCAGGCAGCGGGGAAATCCCTCAAGGCATGAAGGAAGCGGAGAATCCGAAATATAAAGTGGGAAGCAAAGTGATCATTGAAGAAGGACATATGCCGGGGATGCAGGGAGCCGAAGCAACCGTTGCTGCTGTATACGACACGACGGTTTATACAGTTTCCTATGACCCTGTAACAGGGGGCGACCGGATAGAAAACCATAAGTGGGTTGTTCACGAAGAGCTTCAAGATGCAGGAGAGGAGCCCTTTGAACCGGGCAGTGAGGCCATCATTGAGGCGGAGCACATGGAAGGGATGAAAGGGGCGGCTGCTATCATTGATACAGCAGAGCAGAAGACTGTCTACGTCATCAATTTCACTCCTAAAGATGGGGGTGCGGAAGTGAAGAATCATTTATGGGTCACTGAAGAGGAACTTTCTTCTGCGGAATAAGGTACTGAAGCATCTGCTTAAGCGGCAGGTGCTTTTTTGTTTTAGAAGCGGGGCGGAAATCCCTCCGAACGCTCACTATATAATTTGCCTAAGCGGGTGAATAAATTGTATTGACAAACTTGTATATATAAGTTAAATTTTAAGAGAGCTCAGTATTTGTATATACAAGTTAATGAAAGCGCTATTATATATTTATGCTGATTATAAAATATGGGGGAATACCTATGACGAAATATACAGGCCCTGCAAATGAGCTGCTGGAGCATATCGGCGGCCGGGACAATATTGCAGCGGTGACACATTGTGTGACACGCATGCGCTTTGTCCTGAATGATCCATCTAAGGCTGATATTGAGAAAATCGAAAACATTAAGCTTGTAAAAGGAACCTTCACACAAGCCGGCCAGTTCCAGGTAGTCATCGGCAATGAAGTTTCCAGCTTTTATAATGAATTCACTAAGATTGCCGGTGTAGAAGGCACTTCAAAAGAGGAAGCCAAAACAGCGGCCAAGCAGAACCAGAATTTGCTTCAGCGGATGATGGGGCATATGGCAGAAATTTTTACACCATTGATTCCCGCCCTTGTAGTCGGCGGTTTGATTCTCGGCTTCAGAAATGTAATCGGTGACATTAAGCTCGTGGAAGATGGCACCAAAACGATTGTTGAGATTTCCCAATTCTGGGCTGGCGTCCATGCTTTCCTGTGGCTGATTGGGGAAGCGATATTCCACTTCCTTCCTGTCGGGATCACCTGGTCTGTTGCCAAGAAAATGGGTGCATCCCAGATTCTCGGAATCGTCCTTGGTATCACATTAGTATCGCCGCAGCTGCTGAATGCCTATGGCGTTGCCGGGGCAGGGGCAGGAGATATCCCGCAATGGGACTTCGGGTTTGCCCAGATTGATATGATCGGCTACCAGGCACAGGTCATCCCTGCAATCCTGGCTGGTCTGACGTTAGGCTTCCTGGAAACAAGATTGCGCAAAGTTGTTCCAAACTCTATCTCAATGATTGTTGTTCCTTTCCTTGCCCTAGTGCCGACTGTTTTGATAGCGCATACAGTGCTCGGCCCTATCGGCTGGCAGATCGGTTCAGTGATATCGGATGTCGTATACTCAAGCCTGACGTCTTCATTCGGATGGCTGTTTGCGGCAGTGTTTGGCTTCGTTTATGCACCGCTAGTCATCACCGGCCTGCATCATATGACAAATGCCATTGACCTTCAGCTGATGAGTGAGCTTGGCGGAACAAACCTTTGGCCAATGATCGCCATCTCAAATATTGCTCAGGGCTCAGCAGTATTAGCCATGATCTTCATCAACCGCAAAAATGAGGAAGAAAAGCAGGTTTCCATCCCTGCGGCCATCTCCTGCTACCTTGGCGTAACCGAGCCTGCGATGTTCGGGATCAACCTGAAATACGGGTTCCCATTCCTGGCTGCCATGATTGGATCGATGATTGCAGCTGTTGTTTCTGTAGCGAGCGGAGTCATGGCCAACTCAATCGGTGTTGGCGGACTGCCTGGAATTCTTTCCATCCAGGCGCAGTATATCGGAACATTTGCCATCTGCATGATCATTGCGATTGTCGTTCCATTCGTCCTGACAACCATCTTTGCTAAAACAGGCGTAAAGAATTTTACTTTTAAAAAGCAAAAGAAACAGAGTGCAGCTGTCTAACTGCATACAGGAAGGGGGACGGGTGATTCTCCCTTCTTTTTTTCTTTGCTTGATAAAATTGAGAATGGAGATTTGTCCAATGAAAAAGAAGTATCTCGATATCTGCCAAAGCATCACAGAGCAAATCAGGAGCGGAAGGATTAAACCGGAAACCTATCTTCCATCTGAGAATGAAATGGTAAAAGAATATCAGGCTTCAAGGGAAACCATTCGCAAAGCTTTGAATCTCCTTGCTCAAAATGGCTATATTCAAAAAATCAGGGGAAAAGGATCCATGGTCCTCAATACTTCTAAATTCGACTTCCCAGTATCCGGGCTGGTCAGCTTCAAGGAGCTGGCAGGCAAGATGAGCGAACCTCCCCAGACTATTCTTAACGGATTGAGCCTTGGAGAAGCCGGGGGTTTTATCAAAAAAGAGCTGCAGCTGGAGGAAGGCGATCTGGTCTGGGACGTCCTGCGGACAAGAAAGATGGGAGGAGAAAGAATCATTCTTGACCGCGACTTTCTGGCTGAGAAGCATGTTCCCCATCTGACTGGTGATATTTGCAGGGATTCCATCTATCAGTACCTTGAAAAAGAATTGAACCTGAACATCAGCTTTGCCAAAAAAGAAATCATCGTAGAGGAACCAACCGATGAGGACCGCTCCCTGCTGGACCTTGATGGCTTCCAGAATGTAGTGGTCATCAGGAGCCATGTATACTTGAACGATGCCAGCCTATTCCAGTTCACAGAGTCCAGGCACCGTCCGGACAAATTCCGTTTCACCGACTTTGCGAGAAGAGCTCTCCATTGAATAAAACTATCAAATGCCGGCCATTGCCCCGGCATTTTTTTTTGTTCTTTTATAACCTCTTCTGTTTCAATAGTCATATTTTAGGGAATACCTTCAGGAAATCATACAACAATGCTTACATAACCTGGAGGGGGATTTATGAAGAATTTTAAGGTGTTTGGCATTATCCTTCTGCTCATGGCAGGAATACTGGCCGGCTGTACAGCGCAGGCTGCCGAGGAGGAAGGGACAGTCACATTGAGGCTTGCCCATAATCAGGGCACAACACATCCGATACATACTTCGCTGACAGAGTTTGCAAGATTGGTAGAGGAAAAGACAGATGGCAGTATGAAGGTCAAAATTTACCCGAGCGGACAGCTTGGCGGGGAACGAGAGGCACTTGAGCTGACTCAGACCGGTGCGATTGACTTTGCCAAGGTGAGCGCAGGCTCGCTTGAGAACTTTTCAGAAGTCTATTCATTGTTCAGCCTTCCTTATTTATTCGACGATAAAGACCATTTTTATAAAGCGATGAACAGCAGCACCGCAAAAGAGGTTTACCAGACTACGACTGATATCGGTCTGAGGGGACTGACGTTCTATGAGTCAGGCACAAGGAACTTTTATACAAAAAACAAGCCGATTATGCATCCTGATGATCTGAAGGGGCTGAAAATACGGGTCCAGCCGAGCCCGACAAACCTCAAGATGCTTGAGCTGATGGGCGGGTCGCCGACGCCGATGTCCTTCGGTGAAGTCTATACGGCTATGCAGCAGGGTGTCATCGACGGCTCGGAAAATAATGAAACAGCACTGACGGATAATAATCACGGAGAAGTGGCAAAGCAGTACAGCTACAGCGAACATGCCATCATCCCGGATATCCTGATTATCAATGAAAGCAAATGGAAGCAATTTACTGCTGAACAGAAGAAAGCTATAACAGAAGCGGCAGAAGAGTCTTCTTTTTACCATAAAGAGGTTTGGCGGAAAGCGACAGAGAAGGCGATAAAAGACGCCAAGGATATGAATGTCACATTCAGCAGGCCGGATAAAGAGCCTTTCATGGAAGCTGTACAGCCGCTGCATAAGGAGTTTGCAGAAAAGAAATCGACCGGAAAATACTATAAAGAAATCCGGGACATGGCTGAAGGCAATTAAAAGGGGGAGCTATCATGCAGACTATGAAAAAATGGATCGATCTGAGCATTGCCTTTGTGACCTGCACCCTCTTGGGTGTGATGGTCCTGATGGCCATCTGGCAAGTGTTCACAAGATATGCGCTGGATTCGCCAAGTACGATTTCAGAGGAGTTTCTCCGGTATTCGCTGATATGGGTTTCCATGCTCGGCGGAGCCTATGCCTTCGGAAACAAGAAGCATATCGCAATCGAGTTCATCGTAGAAAAGCTGGAAAACAGGAAGAGGCTTGCCGCAGCTATCCTGATTGAGCTGATTGTCCTGGCATTTGCTGTATTTGTCATGATTGTCGGCGGGTCTAAAACAGTTGGGATCTCTATGGAGCAGTATTCTGCCGCACTTGGCCTCCCGATGGCCTATATTTATCTGTCCCTGCCAGTCAGCGGCGTCTTGATTGCCGCTTATACGATCATCTCCATCAGGGAAATCTCCGCAAATAGAAAAGCGGACTTATATTCAGAAGAAGTAGAGACTCCAGAGCCCATACATATTAATAAGGATAGAAAGGAGGGGCTGGGATGACAATCACAGCAGGACTTCTATTGCTTTTTGTATTCTTTCTGCTCTTATTTCTGGGCGTTCCCATTGCCATCAGCATAGCCGGTGCCTCTCTTGTCACCATGCTGGTTTTGTTTCCTTTTGATATTGCCGTATTCACAGCAGCGCAGAAGATGGTGGCGGGGCTCGACAGCTTTTCCCTGCTCGCCATCCCGTTCTTCATCCTGTCAGGGGTTATCATGAATAATGGCGGAATCGCGATCCGCCTGATCAATTTTGCGAAGGTCCTTTCCGGGAGGATGCCCGGATCGCTCGCCCATACGAATGTAGTCGGGAATATGCTGTTCGGTTCAATTTCCGGTTCCTCCGTTGCGGCTGCAGCAGCAATCGGCGGAGTCATGTCTCCGCTTCAGAAGAAGGAAGGCTATAACCCGGCGTATTCTGCTGCGGTTAATATCGCATCGGCACCGACAGGGCTGCTGATTCCGCCAAGCGGCCTGCTGATTGTCTATTCCCTTGTCAGCGGCGGGACGTCGATTGCCGCGCTCTTCATCGCCGGTTATATTCCCGGCATCCTTTGGGGACTTGCTACCATGGTTGTAGCATATGTGATTGCGAAGAAAAAGAATTATCCGATTGCACCGAAAATTACGTTCAGCCAGGTGATGAAAGTATTCCTCGATGCGATTCCGAGCCTGCTGCTCGTGTTCATAGTAATCGGCGGAATCATTGCCGGGGTGTTCACGGCAACAGAAGGCGCTGCCATTGCGGTTGCCTATTCTCTCATTCTCTCGATGTTTTATCGGACATTTAAAATAAAGGATGTTCCGAAGATGCTGATGGAAACAGTGGAGATGACAGCCATCATCATGCTTCTGATTGCCGCATCGACCATTCTTTCCCTTGTCATGGCATTTACCGGCATTCCTGAGGCCATCAGCAGCGGCATCCTCAGCCTGACCGATAATCCGATCCTGATCCTGCTGCTGATGAACGTCATCCTGCTGATTATTGGGACTTTCATGGATATCACGCCTGCAGTCCTGATATTCACGCCGATATTCCTGCCGATTGCCACGAATATCGGGATGGATCCGGTGCACTTTGGCATCATGATGTGCCTCAACCTTTGCATCGGAAGCATCACACCGCCGGTAGGAAGCGCCTTGTTCGTCGGATCCAGCGTCGGCAAGGTGAAGATCGAGCAGCTTGTAAAGCCATTGCTTCCATTCTACGCTGCCATCATCGTTGTGCTGCTCCTTGTTACTTATATCCCGCAGGTCAGCATGGTGCTGCCGGGACTGTTTGGACTATAAAATGAAGAAGGGCTGCCTTTAGCCATAAGCTGTTCAGATATAGTGGGAAAAATCACAGACTAAACAGCATACGTTTTAGTAGAATATGTAGTACAGTACTTAACTAACCAAAAAAGCTTGGGATATCCCAGGCTTTTTACCTTTGGATGTTGGTATTTATTAAACGCACTCAATGGCTGAACAGTTGAATAGGCGATTCTCCTTTAACTTTAACATTTTTAAACAAGGAAACTAGATTATCTGCTAATGAAAAATTTATAGACGGAAAAATCTCCTTTATTTTAAAAATAGTGCTGAAAACAGCTTAAATAAAGGGAGAAATTCCCCTTATATGACTCGAAACCATAAAAAAAGATAATTTTTCTTTGCATAAAGGGAAAAACTCCTCTTATTTTCTCAAAAAACACGACTGATTTACATTTAACAGTAAAAACTCCCCTTAATTCACTGGCAGCCCACTCTTCAGCTGCAAGGAGCAGAAAACTAACTGTGGCCAGGCAGCCCTTTTGATTTTTCCGTATAATTCCAGCTATCCTCCGATAAACTAAAGTCATCATCTGCCAGGAGGAAAGATTATGGAAGATCTGCTGCATAACTGTCTTCTGATTTTCGGAAGGATCATCACCATTCTGCCTTTATTGCTCTTTATTACTCTTTTTATGGGGAGGCGCTCGATTGGCGAGCTTCCTGTTTTTGATTATCTGGTTATCATTACACTGGGGGCGGTGGCCGGGGCGGATATAGCTGATCCCTCCATCAGGCATCTGGAAACAGGCTTTGCCATTATTGCCATTGGCCTTCTCCAGCGGCTGATTGGGAGATTGAAGATTTCAAAGCGGAAATTCGGAAAACTCATCACTTTTGAGCCGGTCATTGTGATACATAAAGGCAAATTCCTTAGTGCCAATTTAAAAAAGTACCATTACAGTATTGATAACATCCTGCAAATGCTGAGGGATAAGCAGGTCTTTGACGTTCAATATGTGGAATTAGGGATACTGGAGGGAAACGGAATGCTGAGTGTCCAGCTCAAGCCTGCACAGTTGCCTGCCACTAAGGGAGACCTGAATATTTCCGGAGGCTCTTCACAAATTGCCTTTCCTGTCATCGTTGAAGGAACGGTATACCGGGAGGTTTTGGAACGGTTTGACGTAGATCAGGACTGGCTTGATTCGGAGCTGTCCCGGCTGGGCATCTCCCGGCTGCAGGAAATATTCTTTGCTTCTATCAGCCCTGAAAAAGAACTGCATATCTCCCTGAAAAATGAACAGGCACAATCCATACCATCTTTGTATCATTAGCCCATTATACTTGCGGCGGTCCTTAAAACAGCAGCACCAGCTCCTACTTATTATCGGGAACTGGTGCCTTACTGGCCTTTCGTATAATGGCTATAAAAGCCCTGGAAATCAAAAAGGTCAGGGTAAGAGAAAAGAAACTGGTAGCCGAACTCCATCCTTTTTTAAATCTAATAAGTCTTGTTCTCTTTTCAAAAAAGTGTTCAACTATAGCCATTGGGCCGCTGAAGCAGACTGACTTAATCAAAATGCCCATAGGGCTCGATGATTTTGTAACCTGATTAAAATAGACACAGGTAACCGGGTAGAGAAGATAGTCGAAAATAAAGCTGACGTCAAATGATTTCACCAGCTTAACTGGGTAGGTTATATAACCTTTTCTGACAAGCAGCTTGTCGAGGATGGAAGAAAGGTATCCTTTAAAGAGAAAGATCAGCATCCAGTCTTTTACCGGAGGCTTTCTCATCAAATTGATAAAAGATATCAATCCAAAGACAAGAAGAAATTTCAATGTGTTTTTCTCAAATTTATCCATGCTGTATCCTTCCCGGCTGTGTAATTATTACTGTTACTATCCCAAGGAAGAGGGGGATGTATTCATCCTGGTTTGTTTTGAACAAGGCAGCCTCTGGGAAGGGGGTGGCCCCCTTTTAGAATAAATACATTGGCATCCAGGTCACTGTGAAGGTACTTGTGGTGATTATTGCTTCTCTCTGCTGAAAAGAGAATGGGAATCTAATTTAAATTTATTATTCTGTATTGACAAACTTTTCCCGGAAATATAATATAAGAAGTCCTGCCAACTAAAAATTGGCGTTAGGGGACTGTGAAAGGTTCATTCTTATGTGAGGGGATGGATTGTGATGGATAAAGAAAAATTAATGGAAAGTGCACGCGCTGTAAAACAGGCTGCGTATGCACCGTATTCCAATTTTCCTGTAGGAGCAGCTTTGCTGCTGAAAGATGGAACCGTTATCAGCGGAGTGAACGTAGAGAATGTTTCCCTTGGGGCGACGAATTGCGCTGAAAGGACAGCCATTTTCACTGCTATTGCAAATGGCTATAAAAAAGGAGACTTCCAGGCAATCGCGGTTTCCGGGAACACGGCTGACTTCCTTCCGCCTTGCAGCATCTGCAGGCAGGTGCTGGCAGAATTCTGCTCACCGGATATGCCTGTTTACTTAACGAACGAAAAGAAAGATATACTGGAACTGCCTCTGAAAGAGCTATTGCCTTACGCTTTTACTGATCTGGAAATGTAAGATCAATTATATGAGCCTGCTTCGATACACTCGAAGCAGGCTTTTTCTATGCATATATACAGAGAATACCTTTCAGCCGGGAGGATGATACTAATACAATAAAGCGGATGAAGGAGATCAATCATGAATACGATCAAGCCGATTAAAGCAGGAACAAATAAAACCCGCCCGAAGGAGCCATTAACATCAGCAGAGATGGGAAAGCTCTGGGCTACCTATATGGGAAACAGCATGTCAAAATGCATCCTGGCATACTATTTGCACCATGTGGATGATCATGATATTAAAGCCTTATTGGAGAATGCCTCTAAATTATGTACGGAATTCCTGACTGCAACAGAGGGACTCTTAAAAGAAGCTAATTTCCCTATACCAGATGGCTTTAATGAAAATGATGTCAATTTAGAAGCGCCCCGTTTATTCCACGATGATTTTTACGTCCATTACTTAAAATATGCAGCGAAAGCGGGAATAAGCATATACAGTGTAGGCTATCCGATTGTCTTCCGGAAGGATATTGTAGAATTTTTCAGGTATTGCACGCAAGCAACATTGGATTTAATGGATCAGATCAAAGAGATTCTGATGAAAAAAGGCTTGATCATCAAGCCTCCATTCATCCCGGTGCCCAAAAAAGTGGACTATGCCCAAAAGGATTTCCTAAACGGCTTCCTTGGGCGGGTCAGGCCGCTTCACGCCCTGGAAATTGCCCATTTATACGACAATATTGAAAACAATGTCACAAGCAAAGCCTTTATTATGGCCTTTGCCCAGACAGCGAAAAACGAGAAGATCCGGCAGCTTTTTCAAAAAGGGGCCAGCATGACGCATAGCAACCTGGTGCGGTATATGCAAAAGCTGCATGATGAAAACTTGCCTTCGCCAACCTTCCTGGACGACCTGGTCACAGACTCTACCTTTGCGCCATTTTCTGATAAACTCATGCTTTTCCATAAGATGGACATGTTTTCCATGAAGATCAGGGCATTCGGCAATTCACTGGCTGTAAATGGCAGGCATGATATCGGACTCTTATATTCAAAATCCCTAATGAATATCACTCAATTTGTCACTGAAGCATCGGATATTATGATGGAGAATGGCTGGATGGAAAAACCCCCCGAAGCAGCGGAGAGGCAGAACCTGGCTTCCAAATAGTTAAATCAGTCAGCTTCTATACGGGAGGCACTAGAAAACAGCCGCAGCTAAGCTCGGCTGTTTTCTAATCTTGCTATACAACTCTATCCACATTCGTTTCTTGAGGCACTGCCAGTTTATGCTGTCTTCTTAAGCCAAATACAACTCTCAGTCCATTGTACCTGCGTATTGCTGCATGATGAAAAATCATAATTACTGCAAATGCAGCCGTTGCAAGAAAAACAAACTTAAAAGGAATACTCCAATCTAAATGAGCAATCCAGAAGCCTGAAACGATTATGACAGGCTGATGAAGAATGTAAAAAGGCATGGCCGCTTCACTCGCATAAGATAGTGCTGGAGTGGAAGTATTCAAATGCCTATCCCCCAGGAAAAAAATGAACAGCAGGACATTCCATACTAAAAGAACGCGAATAACAGTGAAGATATAAAAGGCAGCAGTCCCATAAGCGGGAAAGCCTGACATGAATACCCATAAAATATAGGCTGCTAAGCTGACTGCACTGATTGTACCTGTAAGCTTGCCGCTATTTCGTGCAAAACTTCTGAATGACTCCCGGGCAAAAAAATAATAGCCATAAGCGTACAGCAGCAAGTAAAACAAAATCCCCCAGCTAGCCAAATTTAAGATATCATTCGCCCATAGAGCTGCCACTGTTAAAGGCAGGGGCAAAAACAAGTAATGGGAAATGGCAAAGGAACCATTTTGAATATGCTGTCTCTGCCTCTCATTTAGGAAGAAAGGCAGAGTTAGGGCTGAAAAAATCAGGAGCATCAATAGGTACCACAGATGATGGCCGAAAAAGGCAAAGTTTCCACTTCCGCCGATTTCCAAATACAGACCATCAAAATAATGGGGGAAGAATTGAAAGAAAGAGCCTTCAAACTGTTTGCCGGTCAGCCTCTCTATATAAACTTGAGGAGGTGAGAGGATAAAAATGCCCAAAAGCAGCGGAATGCCAAGGCGGGCCGCCCTTTCCTTCAAAAATGCTCCGGAGTGGCGCTTTTTCAAAGCGTGATAGGTGCTGATTCCGGAAATGGCAAAAAAGACAGGCATGATCCAATTGCCGACAGCCAAGGAAAACAGTTCTATGTAGGTTCTATTGATTTCGTCGTTCTTTACATGCCATTCAAATGAGTTAAAGAACATCGAACAATGGTAGAGAAATACAGCCAGCATCGCTAATACCTTAATCCAATCTAAATCATAATGTCTGCTTTTCTCCTGCCCCGGCAGTACCATATAGTTCCCCCCAAGATATGTTCAGTGCGGCTATGTATCTCACAGCCGGTTCTATATCAATATTTCAATAGATTACTTGCCTTTATTCAGTGTATATTAATATTTACAAATATAGTATATTATTACAAAAAATACGGAGGTTTGCAGATGATTTATGACCATGTCAATAAAACCATATCCACAGACCGGCTGCTGCTTAGATTGTTCCAGGTTTCCGATGCAGAAACAGTCGCCAGGCTCTGCGACAACTATAATCTTTATAAAAGTACTTTGTACCTGCCCTATCCCTATGTAGTAAATGACGCCCTTTCCTGGATGGAGAATCATCTTAATAATTTCAGCAGTGACCGATCCTATGAACTGGCAGTGACGGATAGGGAAACCGGTAAGCTGTACGGTGCGATTGCCCTATCCAACAACCAAAATTTCCGCCATGGCGAGCTGGCTTACTGGATAGGTGAGGAATATTGGGGAAAAGGCTATGCCACCGAGGCAGCAGAGGCAGTCATCAGATTTGCATTTGAAGAAAAGAAGTACCACAAAGTGTTCGCCCGCTATTTCCAGTCCAACCCGGCTTCAGGGCGGGTCATGGAGAAGCTCGGCATGAAGGAAGAAGGAATTCTCGCTGACCATGTACGGAAGGAAGGCCGGTATGAGAGCCTCGTGTGTTATGGACTTATAAACCCAGCAGATAAATAGGAACCTTTATAAGGGCTGTCCGTACTAGTATTGAGGTGATCAGATGATAGAAATGCTCCTGCTTTTTGTATTAATGCTGCTTGCAGTGCTTGCCCGCTGGCTGGTTTACGGCGCCTTTGAACCGATGCAGTTTACACTCATTTTTCTGCTTCCTGCAGCAGCTCTTGCTGTTTATATCATCAGCAGGAAGCTGGCGGAGAAAGAACGGACTTATCAGCCTAAAAATATTCACGGGTGGTCCTACTATAATATCCAAAAAACGCTCCTCATCCGGAAGCCGCTTTTTAAAGGAGATGAGCTTCGGGGTTATGTGAGGCGCTATTTTCCGCACAAATGGCAATATGCCTTTGGCGATATTATTGGATTTAACTGGTATCTATGCCTCGAGATCCAGATTGGCCAGGATCTCTATGATGTGCGGTGGCACCGCAAGAAATGGCTGACCAGCCAGGAACATTGGAGCATCTTTAAAAATGGGGAAAGGATTGGCGAAGCCCGTACACTCATTAATATGAAAAATACGGCATCCTTAAAAGAAGCCATCCAGTATACGATCAATGATGACACCTATCTTTCCTCTGCAGCAACGATATCGTCCGCAATCTCGCTGACGCGGGAAGGAGAACAGTGCGGAACTTTGAAGCGGCATCATCTTTTAAGCAGCGTCTTTGTGATTGCTCCCCATGAAGGCAGCAGCCCAGAAGCCATTGTGGCTTTAATCCTTCATTCATACTTTTTTAAAAATAAATAATGGAGTTGGTTGTTTTGTTATTAGTCAGTTCGTGCCTGGCGGGGCTGGAAGTAAGATACAACGGCACTCATTGCCTGCATGAGAAGATCAGGCAATTGATTGATCAGAATAAAGCCGTATCCATCTGCCCCGAACTGCTTGGGGGATTTCCCGTGCCACGGGAGCCTGCAGAAATTACAGGCGGCGATGGAGGCGATGTCCTGGACGGCACGGCAAGGGTCATCGAAAAATCAGGCAGGGATGTAACTGAATTATACATAAATGGCGCCTATGCGGCCCTTAAAAAAGCGGAAGAGCTGCAGGTAAGTACAGTCGTGTTAAAAGAATTCAGCCCCTCATGCGGCAGCAGTGTCATTTACAACGGAGAATTTACAGGAGGGAAAGTGGCAGGGGAAGGGGTGACATCTGCCCTGCTGAAAAGGAATGGCATAAGAGTAGTTTCAGAAAAAGAGCTGGAAGAGCTGCTTGAAGCTTTTCAGCTATAAATCAATAGACTGTAATTTTATGTGGTATCCCTGTTATTGTAAAGGGAAACAAATAGTGTTAACCTTGTACAGACATAGTGTCCTTCCTATGTAAAAAGGAGCGATTCACTATGCTTAGTAAGGCGGAACACTTACTAATCAGCAGAGAGCTTGGACGTTTAAGAGATGAACTTATGCTATGCAGCGATGACCAAGTAAGGAAAAGCATTCACCAGGACATACTTTTACTCCGCAGGGCGTTAACAATTACTGCTAGAAAATAGCAGTTTTTTTATGCAGTTTTTCCTGCCATTGATGCAAGAAAAGTGAAGAGGGCCCGGCACTGAGCCCTCCATTGAGATATTAAGCGGGAAAAGACCTATTCGATAGTGTGTTTCATAGCCTGGTACATCTTCGCAGTATGTGCATCCAGTTCATCCCGGGACATACGCAGACGTTCGACAGAAGAGCCATAGCCGATTTCTTCTTTGCCCTCCGCCAGTCCTTTAAAAATTCCATCTGCGAATTCATTCAAAGGTTCGCCCTGGGTATGGAGTCCGGCACCGCCTAAGTCCGTGTTGACTGCAGGAGGAGCGATTTCAATCACTTCCACTGGTGTTCCGGAAAGCTGGTGGCGCAGGCTGACGGTAAAGGAATGGAACGCTGCTTTCGTAGCGGAATAGATTGGCGCAATGACGAGCGGCGTAAACGCCAGCCCGGAAGTCACGTTGATGATGGCCGCTTCCGTTTTCTTTGCCAGGAATGGAGCGAACAGCATTGAAAGGTGGAAAGGCGCCTCAATATTTGTAGTGATTTCTTTGTTAAAATAGCCCCAGTCCTTCTTCGCATCTGCTTTCAGCACATTAAAGCGCTGCTGAATCCCGGCATTGTTCACCAGTACATTTACCTCAGGATGATTTTCCTCCACCCAGTCAAACAAGGCCGATCGCTCTGATTCCACAGCCAAATCACAAACTCTTATAATCAGTCCAGGGAATTTCTCCTTAGCTTCCTGCAGGACACTTTCCCGCCGGCCGCAGACAATGACAGTATTGCCGGCAGCAATAAAGCGCTCAGTAAAAGCCAGCCCGATTCCTGCGCCGCCGCCTGTGATCAGTATGGTATTTCCTGTAAGTTTCATTCTTGCACCTCTTCTCATTCGATTGATGATACCCGCTATCCACATAAAACTGGCGATATCCCCACTATGATTGTTGATAATTAAGATATCCACAACCCGATTTCTGGAATTTGCCCGCAATAAAGCGATATCCACAATTACTGTATACCCCTTCGAAGAAAGGTTCAGCAGGCTTCTGCAAGATCATCATAAGGCTCTGGAAGCAGTACAAGCCAGCAAACTGTTTTACCCGGCAGGAATTTGCCGGAAAGAATCGAAACTATAATAGTATAAACAATGGGAGGGTCATTTATGAAATTAGCAGAGGCCTTGATTTTACGTTCGGATTACCAGAAGAGGGTCGAGCAATTAAGGAACCGGCTGAGCCAGAATGCGAGAGTCCAGGAGGGGGATCTTCCGAATGAGGAGCCTCAGGTGTTAATGGAAGAATTGACAGAGATCCTGGTAAAACTAAAAAGCCTGATTCAAAACATTAACCGCACCAATATCCATACCCTTTATGATCAGTCGCAGTCGCTCGCTGACGCACTCACAAGCAGGGATCTGATCGGGCAGGAACGAACGATTTACAGCGACCTGCTGGGGCAGGCAACCATCCGGCATGACCGCTATTCACGGTCGGAAATCAAATATGTTTCAATGATTGATGTGAAAGAAACCCAAAAGTTTGTGGATGAATTATCCCAGAGATACAGGACCCTGGATGTAAGGATTCAGGAATTGAACTGGAAAACAGAATTGATGGAACGCTGATTATTGCTATGGAAGTTGGTAGCGTACGGGAAGGCGAATGCCAAACCCTGCAGCAGGGTCAAGCTGCACTTAATGGTCGGGGTTCGGGGTGGCCCTGAGGTTCAACTCCTCATTCACAGCTCATACCCAGTATTGTAACCTCAGAACCATTTACAGATAACACCTAACAACCGGGCATTGATTCTCGTTTCGTGAGGGCGGATAGGGGAAAATAGCAAAATTTCGCATGGGCGCTGATCTGAAAGGATCGGTGCCCTTTTTATTTTTACAGAGCGGTCTGGATAAAAGAAGTAATGGGAGGAAGGATAATACAATAGATACAGTTAAGGTGGAAGGCTATGAATAACTATACGAATGACAATACAGCCCGAAGGTACAGAGCGCATGTGAGCATCCTGGGAACCACACAGATCCATCTGCAAAATCCCTATATCATTGCCTGGTGGAGCGCTGCCTTTCCGGGTTTTGGCCATCTTCTTTTATCAAAATATCTTCGGGGATTTGTGCTATTCATTTGGGAAGTAGTCGTAAATATTAAATCGAAGCTCAATTTAGCAATGGTATATTCTTTTCAAGGAGAAATTGAAAGGGCAAAAGAAATTTTGGAAGTAAGGTGGCTGCTGATATATATCCCCGTCTATACCATCTTATCAAGACTAAATTTAAAAAAACTTAATAATAACTAGGTGTTAAATATATTGGTCATGAATAATATGTTGAACAGTTTAACGTCGCTCACTTAAATGAAAAAGTAATAATAAAAAAGCTCCTAAAAAGGAGCTTTAACCAGCACAACAAGATAATTTTGACACATCTTTATCAAACGTAAGGGCAGCCAGCTTCAATCCTTCGGCCATTGTTAAATATGGAGCCATCGTTTCACGGAGATCCTCTACAGTTAAACCGAATTTGACAGCCAGTGTTGCCGCATAAATCACGTCTCCTGCGTTTTCAGCTACAACATGAGCCCCTAACACTTTTAGTGTTTTCGCATCCGCCACCAGTTTAAACACGCCTGTTGTTTCCCGATTAACCAAGGCTCTTGGAACGGCATCTAACGGTAAGACGGATGTTTTCACTTCATATCCTTTTTCTTTTGCCTGTTGCTCCGTCAAACCAACCGTTGCTATTGCTGGAGCAGTGAACGTAACCCCAGGAACAACCTCTAAATTCAGCTTTTTGTTCAGTCCTCCGATGGCATTTTTCGCAGCCATTCCACCTTCATAAGCTGCCACATAAACAAATTGAGGACCAAGCGTCACATCTCCTGCTGCATAAATGCGTGCATTCGTCGTTCTAGAATACTCATCAATCACGATTTCGCCACGAGAGCCTACTGTTACACCTGCTGCCTGTAAATTCAAAGTTGCGGTGTTCGGTGTTCTTCCTGTGGCTACCAGCAATTGATCTGCTTCAATGATTCGCTTCTTTCCATTAACCTCGACATGAACCTTTTTAACGTCCCCATCTTGTTCGATTCGTTCAAAGGATGCTCCTTTCACTAAATTGACCCCTTGTTCTGTTAAGGCTTGTGTAATGGCTTCTGAGATTTCAGGATCGTATTCCTTTAACAGACGCGGGCTTCTTTGCATCAATGTGACTTCTGAGCCAAGATTGTGGAATAGTTGCCCTAATTCCATGCCGATATAGCCGGAGCCGATGACGGTAAGACGCTTTGGAACCTTCTTTAATTCAAGCAGCGTGGTGCTTGTTAAATAATCGACCTCATCTAGTCCGGAAATATTTGGCATGGCTGGGGAAGCACCTGTCGCGATTAAGAATCGTTTGGCAGATAACTTCATGCCATTCACTTCAACGGTTTTTTCGTCCACGAATTTCGCTTCGCCTTTGATTAACTCAAATCCATAGTCATCAATTAAATCCACATACTTTGCATTTCGAAGATTCGTCACCAGCTCGTTTTTCTGCTTTATCAATGGTGCCAAATCCACATTATCGGCTGAAGTGTGCAATCCCACAAATGGATTGTTTCTTGCTATATGATTGATTTCACCAGCTCTTAACAGTGTTTTTGACGGAACACAGCCGATGTTCACGCAAGTTCCACCTACTGTTCCACGTTCGATGATCGCCACTTTTGCGTCATATTTTACGGCTTCAATGGCAGAAGAAAAGGAAGCCCCACCTGAGCCAATAATGATGTAGTCATAGTCGTAATTACCTTCATCACCTAAGCTTACATCTGGCTTTTCTTGCGATTGTGCTTGTATTTCTTCTGCTTCTCCTGGTTGATATTTTGCATCAGCAATTGCTTTTTTGGCTGTTTCCAGCTTTACATCATTCGGCAATTCAAATACAGCTTCTCCACGGCCAAAATCGGTGTTAATTCCCTTTGCACCAATATTTTCAAGAGCGACAGCTACATGTTGTTCACAACCAGTGCAGGTCATTCCTTGAACATTCATCCGATACTTCCTCATTAAATTACTGGTCATTTCAGGTTTTTGAACTTCTTCTGCTTGTCCCGGTTGATAGTTTGCGTCAGCAATCGCCTTTTTTGCTGATTCAACCTCCACATCATTAGGAAGCTCAAATATAGCTTCACCACGACGAAAATCGACTTCAACCCCCGTAGCACCGGTGTTCTTAAGCGCTATTGCTACATGCTCTTCACAACCGGTACATGTCATTCCTTGAACGTTTACTCGATATCTTTTCATATCAAATTCCTCCTTTACTCGATTCCAAGCCCGAAATCTGAAACTGCTGTCTTGATTGCCTGTAAATCCGTCTTCTTATCATCAAAGGAAACCGTTACTTCTGCCGTGCTTCCACTGACTTTAATGGTCGATTTACCAACGCCCTCTACCTGTTCCATTACATCTTTTACAACAGAAGGTGGACAACAATCCATTCCCAAAACGGTGAATGTCCCTGTTTTATTTGTTACAACTGTAGTTTTTTCTTCCTTCTGAGGATCTATAGTATTTTGTGCTTCTTTTTCATTGCTACACGCAGTAACCAGTAACAGAAGGGATAATAGCATCATAATCCTGATTATTTGTACCCTCATATAAAGCACCTCATTTTTAAATTCCACCTTCAACTAGAAATAAAAAAAGAAACATGCCGAAAACGAAAACCGTCGTGATCCATAAGCCAAGGACAGAACTTTTTCTTTTTCCCTTTCTCCCATAAACCATATAAAAGGAGTAAGCAAGAAGAATGATGGTAACAATGCTGAACATTAACCGATATTTTAGTGAGTAAAAAGCTAATGCTCCAGCAAACCCAGTTAGTCCTAGAGGTATGAAAATAACTGGACCCAGGCAGCATGCAGCCATAGCAAAAGCTGAAAATACAGTAGCTAACTGTGATACTTTTTCCTTCATGATTTAAACCTCTCCATACTGCAACAATCATGCATTGCTGTTTCTTTCTTTGCCTCATTTTTTGTTTCTGGATCAGCTTTTCTCCAAACCTTGAACAGGGCAAAAACAAATAACAGGCCCATCACTATGAAAATTACATCTTTAAATTCCATGAAATAGGATCCCAGAGCTGTACCTGCGAACAACGGAAGGAGTAAAAAGAGGTGACACGGGCATGTAATTAGTGCAACAAGTAACCAAGCTGTACTTTTAATTGTTTTTTTCATCTTGTTTCACCTCTTTATTTATTCATCAACGTTTCAATAATGGGACATTCGTAAATGTCTTTGTTTTCAGGACATCTTTCTTTGAGGTCCATCAGCATTTGTTCAATTCTTTTGAGGTCTTCAATTTTATGCTGAATGTCCTCTATCTTAAGAACAGTGAAATCATACATATCACTGCACTTTGCTTCATCACGATCGACAACTCCTAATAATTTGTCAATTTCATTTAAGGTAAAGCCCAGTTCCTGCATCCTTTTTATGAAATTCACTCGATCTACCGTTTGTTGAGAATACGTACGGTAGCCATTTTCGGTTCGAACAGGCTCTGGAATTAAGCCTAAACGCTCATAATATCTAATTGTCTCCTTGTTAACGCCGCACTTGTCAGCCAGTTCTCCAATACGAAATTGCATATATTTCACCTCAGATAGAGTATACACCCTGTACTTAGGTACAGGGTCAATATATATTGTACTTCATTGCATGAAGTTCTACTCAGCATTAGATCCAGATAACGTGCCGCCAAATATAGCAGCACCAACCTCATAGGCTTCCATAAGAGTCAGCTTGACCTTCGCCATCGTTGAATTTTTTGCATTCGCTTTTTGCCAATGTTCCTCAGAGCAATAAAATTGTATGGCTGGACAACAGCTGGCAGAAATGGACATTGGCTCACTCGGTCCACAAGAAGAATCGCAGCATGCGTTGGCAGTATCCATTGTTCCCAAGCCTACTACAACGGTGCCAAGATTGGTAACGGGAACGTTGTCTTTCACATGGATGGTGATCTTTTCACCGCAAAATGCACATTCAGACTCAATCACGGCATCCGTAAACATGGATGGAATGCCTAGAGCATCAATTGCACACATGGAATAAGATGGTGCCATACCAGCCAATGTGACTCGATGCGGGGTGGGAACTCCAGAGAAAGGATATGCCACTGTGACATCTCCAGATTTGTGGTCCCAGTGAACTAGGTCCAATTCCCTCAAACGCTGAAGAGCAGAGTTCATATCGATTTTGGCTTGTTCCTCCATTGCGGTTATATTATTGATATTGACTATTTTTCCCTCTGCCATGGAAAGAAGGATATCTGTACGAATCAGGTTTTCGGCAGGAGACAGGTTACTGATTTTTTCCTCAAATCCTCCTTTTGGCAAACCGAGTGATTGTAACACCTGGTCCTTTATTGAAGCATTGATATGATTTTCGCTCATGTTGTTGCGTCCTTTATTGTGTATTTAAGTTATTATTCTTTTATAGTTTAAACCTCGTACTATGGTACAGGGTCAATAATTATTTCTTGAAATTTTATTTGAACTTTCTGCTCTTACCTCTATGCAAACATGGAGGGAACTGTACAACAGTTATGAAAAAGAAGTTGCTTAAATCAACACCCAACAGTTCCCATAGACTTTTTACCTATTGACCCATTAAAATTATATTGGGTGATTTCATGTCATTTATTACACCAATGTTATTAGAAAAAACGGATCAGCCATTTTATGATACAAACTATATTTTTGAGCCAAAGATGGACGGCATTCGCTTACTTGTTAGTAAAGTAGGTGATCAGACCCGCATGTGGACCCGGCATAAGAACGAGATAACGCAACGCTTTCCCGAATTACTTGATGTGCCGGTAGATACTGACGTTATCCTAGACGGAGAGCTCGTTTGTGTAGACCCTGAAACTGGATCAATTGATTTTGAACTGATAATGGAACGCTTTTCTGCGAAAAAGTCGGACAAAATCAAAATATTGCAAAAGCAATTGCCGGTTGAGTATGTCGTTTTTGATATTCTGCACTATGATGGAACAGACTTACGCTCCATACCTCTTTTAGAACGTAAGGCTATTTTGGATGAAGTAATGCATGAAAATGCTTTTTACAAGAAAATTAGCTATATTGAGGATCGGGGTACGGATTTATTTGCTGCAGTCGAACAGATGAAGTTGGAAGGCATGGTATGTAAGTATAAAAACAGTAAATATGTCAGTAAGAGAAGTAAGCATTGGCTTAAATTGATCAACTGGATGTATGAAGACGTTTATATAACTGGATACCGGAAGGATGAATTTGGATGGGTGTGTTCCCGGAAAGAGGGAGAAAACTTTCGTCCGATAGGGACATTAGAACTTGGGACAACACCACAGGTACGACAGGCGTTTTATGCTATTTCTAAACAACTGATTACACGAGAAGATGATAAGTTGGTTGAACTGGAACCAGTTATTAGATGTCGTTTGAAATTCCGAAATTATACGAGGAAAGGACTGTTACGCACACCTTCCTTTGTTAAGTTTCTATATTAAATAAAACGCCAGGGGAAACCTGGCGTTTTATTTAATATAAGAGGTGTCTTTTGCACCTTGGATTTAATTGGAACGAGAAAGAGAAGGGGCACTCAGCTTATATCTTCTTGTAGACTTCTGCATACGCTACCTTTAATTGGTCTCGTAAATCCTTGTTCTCATGCTCTAATCGCTTAACTTTCCGCTTTAACGATTCGATAATCGCGTCTTTATTATTTTCATGCATTTCAGACTTAACCTGCTTTGCAGAAGGGCTCTTTATCTGCTGCTGACGTAGTGTTTCAATTCGCTCACGTAGTGCCACATTATTGTATAGCGTAGCCTTTGCCACTCCGGCCTCACTGGCTACACTATTAAAATTAATTGCTTGATTAGCTCTAACGAGCCTTTTAATAGCCTCATCTACTTTACTTATGGTAATGGCTTTTCGACTTTCGTGGATTTGCTTTAGGTGTTTCTTGCGGTCATATGCTGCCATATTATACTCCTTGCATACGTTTTATTCTTTCCATTCGTCCAAATATTATATTTCCTTGTTTAATCGTATTATAAATATCCTGTAGTCTCTCTAAATTCTTCTGATTTTTTTGTGCTATTTCTTCACGCCCATATTGTTTCGCTACTTCAACCATTTTAGAAGTGGATTGAATGTGAATTTCATATTTTGCTACATCCATTTCTGAAAGGCCTACTGCCAGGTCCTTACATGGGCTGCCACCATTACATGTTAAGCAAGGGGGTTCCTCTGCATAAGGGCAATTTCCATTTAATCTCGCTCTACAGGATCCGTAAGGATTGTCAATTGCGGTTAACTTGTGGTTTAGCCAAAGCATTTCCTTTATTTCTTCCGGTATCTCTTCATCTTTATTAACTTCGTACATATTACCGTTTAAATCGAAACTAAAAACTCCGTCAGTAACCGCCTTTTCATATGCTTTACGCTTTGTTTCATCTAAAAGTTTAGCATATACCATTGTCATCTCCGGTGACGAGTGGGCGAGTAACTCTTGCACTGTGAAAATATCGGTACCGCTATTTAACAGTTTTATTGCAAAGGTATGTCGAAACTGATGCATTTTAAAATGAAATAGGTTCCCAATTTCGTCGGTTATAATCTTTCTTCTAGCTAAGAGATTTAACTGGTCAGAAACCCATCCTTGTTCATAAGCTTTTCCTTTCCTTTTCCCCCTATATCGAACAAAAATAAAGTCTTCAGGATTATTCTTTTGGTTGCTGTGTTTTTTTGCATTATCTATTAAAACTGCCATTATATTTGCTAATTCTTCATCGATTGGAATCATGTGGCCTTTTACATATGTTTTCTCTATATCGGTTACTATACTGAATTTCCCATTTAGCAAAACCAAACAGTTTTGCTTTAAACCTAACACATCAGATATTCTTAAACCTGTTTTAAATGCAAGCCATACAACTGGTTGAACTTCTTTATGTAGATGGTCTATATTTTTAAATAACTGTTCCAATACAAACTGGGGTATGTAATCGATGGTATCATGCGATTTTTTTACTTTCCTTGGTTTATCACCTGGCAAAATTAATAGATCAACAGGTAAAGTAGGAGCCATATGACTGTTGTTATAAAAGTGCAAGTCTCTTATAAATTGATTTACAGCTGTAAGTGATTGACGCTTGTATCTATTAGGGTTTGCATCTTTTCTAGTGTGACCTTTTACATATTGACTTAACCACTCAATATAGCCTTCAATATGTTGTCGCGAAAGCAGTTTTAAATCTTTCCAAGTAGGTTCCATGTGCGATATATAATTAAGAAATTTTCCTATCCAACCCACATAAGTTCTAGCTGTAGACCACGAAAAATTATTTTGCGCTAAAATTCTTTGTTTAAAATAGGATTTCACGGCTTCTCTAAAATAAGAGTTTTCAATTGTAGAAAAATTCACCAAATAATCATTTTTACTAGGATTATACTCTATGTCATATTTTTTTATTAACATCCTAATGTCCCAAATATCTTTTTCCCATTCATCCCGATCGTCTAAAACAGTTGAAATACCCTCATAAAATCGCCCCAAAAACATAAAAATTGGAGATTTTATTTGATAAACTTTGTCTGATACCTCTTTTAATTCAGTCTTTATTGTTTTGATATTATTTTTTTCTAACCACGCTCTCCATCTATCATTTAAGACTGGAAATTCTACTGATAGTATTGATTTAATGTTAGGAAACTCTTCATCAATAAATGTTTGTAAGTTTGTCATGTAATTAGAAGTGCCGGCCATAAAAGTACCTAGAGCCCATTCGGTAGAAAATAACTTATTTATACAAAAATATTTTAATTCTAATTTTATATTCTCATTTTTGGTCTTAAATTTTATATTTACTTTTAATCCCTTATACTTCTGAAAATCATTGATAAAGTTCGAGATTGTCCCAAAAGTCCTTACGTTCCATATGTCCATATCTACAAAATAGTTAGTGATTTCATCTATGTGGTTGAAGGGAGAAACTTCTACTAAGTTTTCTTGAATAACCTTAGAAATATGCTCTCGAAAAATACTATTATAATCTTGTGTAGTGTAATTGAAAATGTTCAGCTCTGTCATATACGATTACTTAAGCCTCCGTTGATTGTATAATGAATGAACTTTTTGCCTTTTCCCAATTCTCACGAATTTCATCTTCTGAAGGATGTAAATATAAATTTGCTGTTGTCTGAATATGTGCGTGACCTAAACGTTCTTGCACTTGTTTAAGATCATTGGTCTGTTTGTAAAACATGGTAGCGTGTGTATGACGAAGTAAATGAGGGTGAATTTTGAAAATACCAGTTTTTTTCCTCAAACGTTTAAATAATGAAGAAACATCTTGGTAATTCATAGGCTTTCCAACACTAGCACCGCGAATTTTGATGAAGACAAAATTGCTATGTAATTCCAGTTCATCTAGCACCTCGTATAAATAATCGTCGTACAAATCCATTAATTCTTGAGAAACATAAATTTCTCTTTCCCCAGTTTTTAATTTTGCTCCATTTTCTAATTCCCCACGATCCACCAGCCGAATTCTATGTCCTTTAATATGGTCAAATACAAAGTCTTCCAAAAATAGAGACAATACCTCACCGATACGTAATCCTGTTTCAAATAATAATTGAATTAACAACTTATCCCGGATATTTTTCGTTGCTTCAATAAGTTGTAGAACTTCGTCTTTTACTAAAACACTAAGTCTTTGTTTCGGTTCTTTTAATTTAAGTATGTTCCGGTTAACAGGCTTTCCTTTGTTAACGTGGAAAAGAAAATCTTTAAATTTGTTTCTCCCCCCTGAGAAAACTTGTTTAAAAGCAGGGTCAACCATATTGCTGCTAATAGTGTTATTACGGTATAGGTAGTCGTAAAAGTTTAAAATAACTGTAATTGTTAGATTGATTGTTTTTTCGGTTTTTTTTGATTTTTTGGGCTGTATTGGTGATACTTTAATGTTTTGATAAGGATTCCTTAACCATCCAATAAATTCTACTAAATCATCTAAACAAACTGCTTTGTAGTCTTTGTTATTGTCGTGTAAAAATACAAAGTAGTGCTTTAAAGCATAACAATAAGTTTTTTGTGTATTGCTACTTTTCTCTGTTATGTCCAAATACTTTAAATACTTCATAACAGGTAGTACCGGGCATCCATGTTGATCAATTAGCATGTATCGCTTGCTTAAACCTTCTAAGATAACTTCTTGAACCCTCAAAGAGAATGTTCACCTCCTGTTTTGTTAACGCTCGGTCTAAGGACCTCACGACGCCTCCCGCTGTGGGCTACGCCCTCAGAAAAATAAATTAATATTAAACATAATATACTAAATTAATTTAGTATAGATATACAGTATATTATGAATAAAAAAGAGGATAAAACGTTATATATTAAACATTCCATCCTGTAATTATTATAGTATAGTTAA